>DAOSLL010000559.1:0-3260 GCA_035368905.1 Rhodoferax sp. | reverse complement strand
TGTCAAACACCTGCAGCCTGAGCCATCGTGTGTCTTCTTCACTCTGGCACCAACAAACCGTATTTTTTTGGTGAGGCAATCAGTTTTTCAATGGTCTGACAGTGCAGATTTCTTCGTCTGGACCATGCAAATCATGCGGCAGGATCCTGACCAGCACGGCACTGAAATTGTCATGATCGGGCGGCATGACAGCAGCAACCTGCGCCTGCAACCGGTCGCGCCAAATCTCCAGTGTTTCACTGCTTTGATTGAGGTCACAAAGTTGTGTGTCCTCCAGCAGTTCCCATACGCCATCACTGCAAAGAAGCACAGCATCGCCAGCTTGCAGGTCAATCGGTACCGGTGTCAAATATGGCGATACCCGCTCCGGGTTTGCCCCCAAGGACGCGTAGAGGACATTGCGCCGAGGGTGTCGCCGCAACTTGGCGGCTGGATACAGTCCGGCATCAATGAAACGTTGCACCAGACTATGGTCATAGGATTGGGCCAGAATCTGATTCCCACGGAATATGTAACAACGAGAATCGCCGAGGTTGCCCAACAACGCCTGACCCCGCTCAGCATTGATCAGCAGTGCGACAAAGGTGGAAGCCATGTGGGCGAGCCGGGGGGCACTTTTTTGCTTGAAAACGATTGCCTCATCGGCCTTTTCCATGCACAGCTCGAGGGTGTCTGGCGAAAAAACCGGAATCCCCAAAAAAACCTGCCTGGCAGTTTCCAAAGCAGTTTTTGAGGCGACATCACCACCGCCCTGGCCCCCGGCACCATCGGCCAGCATGAAAAGCTGAACCGCGCCAAATGCCTCACATTGGTCAACTGCATCTTCGTTGTAGTCTCGGCCACCACAATGGGTAAGACTCAGACTCGCCACCCGCAACACCTTGTTTGAACTCATTGCTATTTTCCAGACTGCGCTTTATGCGTCTTCGCGTGGGCGTATTCTTGCTCGTATGCGGCCAAAAAAGAATGCCCAAAACCGGCATGAAAATCGTCTTCAGCTTCGCGCTTTATAGCCAAATACTGGTCCAGGAAGCTATCCCAGAGCTTCTTCTTTCGCATGGCAGGAAGCAGGCTTTCGAGCAACGACTCATCGGCTAACCGCTTTTCCAGCACAAACGGATCAAATCGATCCAACACCTCCGTTAGCGCCGCCCGGATGCCTGCATTCACGCCGATTTCGTGGGCACGAAGGTCATCAAAAGCGCTTTGCATCGCCTCGTCGGCCCGCATCATTCCAGGCCGACACTGGCCCAGCATTTGCTGCATTGCTGATTCGGCATTGGGCAAGAACGTGAGCGGATTGTCAGACTGGGCAGGGATCAGGGTGACGCTGGCTTGCAGCTCCGATTTGGTCGCAGCCCTGGCCGCCAACATGTCAATGACCCCTGCTGTAGCTGAGCGCAGCAAGCGGCCTATTACCGCCATGACTTCAGGTGTGATCCCCCTTGGCAAGGCGCTGACCGCAAGTCCCGCTCCTTGCAGAAACGCCGCTGTCAGAGCATCAACGCCTGCACCGCCCCCAGATGCAACAAGATCGAGGTCCAAGTTCGCATGACTGCTTGCCCCGACCGATGGGGATGCATTTGGGATGAATGCACGCTGAGGTTGCGGCTGATGCGCTGCGCGAATTTCGGCCATGCCATCGAACAGGGGTGTGCTCCTTGGTATCACAAGATTGGCAGCGGTCGAATCTTTGCATGCCAACTCTTTAGCCACCGAACTGACATCCGAAAATAGATCCGCAATGGGGTCCTTTTCGTCCGGAGCAGAAAATGGCGGAAAGGGTGGGTTTGAAAGAGGCTCTGCAATAGCCAATTCGCCGGATTCGTTGGCTGCCAGTGGGCTGTCTCCAACTTGATTCGACTGCTGCGGAAGAACGCGCAAGACAAATGGCCCGATCTCAATCATGTCATCCGCGCAAATCGGCAGCTTTTGCCCATTCGCCAACATGGTTGT
Source organism: Rhodoferax sp. (assembly GCA_035368905.1). Classification (GTDB taxonomy): domain Bacteria; phylum Pseudomonadota; class Gammaproteobacteria; order Burkholderiales; family Burkholderiaceae_C; genus Rhodoferax. Next base: position 1,304 of record DAOSLL010000559.1, on the reverse strand, counting down.
GCCGACCGTAACTGGCAGTGACGTGCTGGTATTGGTGATGACTGCCAATCCTTTCGGAAATGTGACAGACGCATGCAAGCGCGACACCCGCCGGTGCGGATCTCGCAGCACCAATGTGTTGCCATTGTCACGACCGATCGTGCCGCCAAGTCCAGCAAATTGACACGACAGTGCCGGCACCGGGGCCGAGTCCAGAGACACCACTTCAATTGTGATTTCAGGCATTGAACCGCTATTCCCTAAGCCGGACGAGCCGGAACCGAAAAGGCAACGCAAACCCCCGGTCGTGCGCAAGATTGTTGGACCTTCAGCCGATTGACCTCCTGGCAATTGTCCTTGGGTAGATCATGAAGAAGTTTGCAAGCGATTGAGTCCAACCGCACTTTGCCGATGGCGAAATACGCGCCTGATTCATCTTGGCACATCAATATTCTTCGCAGGAAATGTGAAGACTGATCTTCTGAATGATTGAACAGCTCTCAATTGAGCAGATCATTTGGCCTTGACATTTTGGCGTGCCCGCTGAAATTGATTTTTCCACAGGGGGTGGCCCTGCTCGGCGGGTGCCAGATCAAAATCAGAATCTAGCCTAAAGGCACTCTCGAACGTTTTTTGACAGGCGATGACCGCGCGCGTCAGGCACTGTGAAAAAGCGAGGAACTTGATGGCTTTCAATCGGTCAGGGGCACTGAGCGAACTGTCTTTGGTGAGCGGCAAAAGTTGCTTCATGGCGGTGGAATAAGCGCCAGTTTCAAAGCTTGACACGGCAATGGCAAGCTTTCTTTCGCTTGACAACGGCTCATCCAAAACCGCATCAGACGGTCTGACCGGGGGCAATGCCGACGGTTTGGTCACAGCGTCAAGGGGCTTCGCATCTGGCTTGTGCGGATCTTGCTGGCCACTGGGAGGGCTTGCACAACCACTGAAAAAAACACATGACACGACGAACACGAATAGTCGGAAAGACTGCTTCACAAAAACACCTCTCTTGTAAAAATACTCACCTATTTGACAAAACTGTGCCGAACCAGCACGGTCTTGCCTGGTAAAACCGCGACCTTGCGCTTCTCGATGGCTGATGCCGGATTCTGTATTTCAATGTCATGACTACCCGGCTCCAGGGAAATCAACAGAACCGGCGGCACTGTGCCCTTGAGTTCACCATCAACAATGACATTGCCCCATCCCCCCACAATTTCGATGCGCACATTGCCCATTTTGACTTGTGAAGCTGTACTGCTTGCCGCCGAAGTTGCCGCAAGTGCTGGCGGCACGCTGGTTTCAATCGGGGTGGCTGTTCCCGA
>DAOSLL010000558.1:0-3273 GCA_035368905.1 Rhodoferax sp. | reverse complement strand
CCTCCCGCAGCAACTCGAAATCCGGGTGTTCGGGCGTGATCCCAAACCCGACACCCAACATGCCTCGCGCGCCGGCACCAGCCATCGGACGATACTGCAACAAAGGAAGAGATGGCAACCCACGAACCGTGCGCATTTTGTCAACTGCTCTACCCAGATCGGGTGCGCTATCAATCAGCGTGCCGTCCAGGTCAAAAAGCACCGCCTGTATGTCGGCAAACAGACCCGCAAACGGAGTCATGGCTGCGAAGTCACCGGCTTTTGGGCAGCCAGCAAATAATTGACGCTGGTGTCGTTATTTAGCCAGTAGCGCTGGGTCAACGGATTAAATGACAGCCCCCGGCTGTGAGATACGGTTAGTCCGGCATCGCGGCAAAAACTGGCGAGTTCGCTGGGACGGATGAATTTGGCGTATTCATGTGTGCCACGCGGCAACATGTTCAGTACATACTCAGCCCCGACGATAGCGAGCAGAAATGATTTTGGGTTGCGATTGAGTGTGGAAAAAAATACCCAGCCGCCCGGCTTGGTCAGCATTGCGCATGCCTGCACAACAGACGCTGGGTCGGGCACATGCTCCAGCATCTCCATGCAAGTCACCACGTCAAATTGGCCAGGTTGCTCCTGCGCCATGGCCTCGGCGCTGATCTCGCGAAACTGGACATTTTGGGTTTGGACATCCAGAGCATGCAGTTGCGCGATGCGCAGCGCCTTGGTGGACAGGTCGATACCCGTAGCGGTGGCACCTGATCTGGCCAGCGAGTCTGTCAATATGCCGCCGCCGCAGCCGACATCCAGCACATTCAGACCAGCCAGTGGGCACAGGCCCTGTATCCAGGCCAAGCGCAGCGGGTTGATCTGGTGCAATGGCCGAAACTCACCATCTGCATCCCACCAGCGGTGAGCCAGGTCTGAAAATTTGGCAATTTCGGCAGCATCAGCGTTGATCGTTGTATTCATCAGTTGATTATCGGAAATTTTGGACTCAACAACCTGAATGTGGTCAGGTTCCAGAAAAAGCAAAGCCCACCAACAAGGTGGGCTTCAGCCAGTTTTGCGCCCTGGGTTAGAACGCTTTGGGGAGGAGGCGAGAGAGTTTAGGCCTTCTTGGCATAAGCGCTGCACCAGCCCTTGGCGGCAACTTGTTTGCCAGCAAACAGCGGACATCCGCCGGCAGCATCACCAGCCTTGCCCTGGAACAGGGAGCAGTTGCTGCACAACTGAGCCGCAGCATGCTTGGGATACTTTTTTGCGTCAGCTTTGGCTGAGTCAGCTACGTAGCCCAAACCCGCAGCAGCAGGATCTTTCTCTTCTACCATAGGTGCTGCTGCCATGACCATGCCAGAAGCCAAAGCGCTGGTACCGATAACCGATTGCAAAATGAATACGCGACGATTTGTCATTGGAAAATTTCCTGAGTAGTTGAAAAACTCTGAAGCCGTTGAACCTGTTCAATGGCCACCGCCCGCTATTTTCGACGCTACGCTACGGAAAGTCACTATTTAGGTGAATACCCGCGTAAATAAGTCAGTTGTTATAAATGCAAATGACAGGACACCAGCAAGACCGATCCTGGCCATGCATTAAGAGGTGCGTGCGTGTGCTGCAAAATCAGCTTTGAGCGCGTTGATCGCATCCTGACTGAGTCGATTGCCATACTGGGAAACCACCCGGCCTGCACATTGATTGGCGAGCCAGGCCGCCCGAGCATGGCTGTGACCGTGTGTCACAGCATACAGAAAAGCACCAGCAAACATGTCGCCAGCGCCATTGGTGTCAAGCGCTTTCACCTTGGCAGCAGGCACCTCGGTTGATTGCCCCCCTTCGAGCACAATGCATCCCTTGGCGCTGCGCGTCAGGCACACTACACGCGCCTGCTGACCCATGTGCTGGCAGATGAGCGACAGGTCTTTCGAGTCACACCACACCTGAGCTTCTTCTTCATTGCAAAAAAGGTAATCCAGTAAACCTGTGTCATGGTTACCAACCATCGCATCAAGTCCGGCACGGCAGAAGTTGATCATGCTCATGTCACTCAGCGTGGTGGCCAGAGCCACACCCGCTTCTTTTGCAATCTTGCGACCCTTGATAGCGGCATCCAGCCCCGTTGGTGAGGCAGCCAGGTAACCCTCCATGTAGTAGACCTTGGACTTGCGGATGTCGTGGGGTTGCAGCGAAGTCTCATCAATTTCTGCAGTCGCACCCAGAAAAGTGCTCATGCTGCGCTCTGCGTCCGGTGTCACCATCACCAAGCAACTGCCGGTTTGCCCAGTTGGCGCACGGATGCCAGTCAGGTTGGTCGCAACACCATGCGACAGCAAGTCTTTGGTATAAAAGTCCCCAAGCTCGTCGTCTGCCACCCGACAAGAATAAAACGCCCGACCACCCAATTGCGCCAGTGCCACTACCGTGTTGCCTGCTGATCCGCCACCGGTACGTCTGGCATGGATGCCCTTCACATGGCGCAGCAATTCGGTGCGACGCGCAGCATCGATCAGGGTCATGTGGCGCTTTTCAACACCAGCCGCCAGCAGTTGTGCGTCTGAAACTTCGTATTCTGAGTCCACCAGCGCGTTACCGATGGCGTAGAGGTCGTGGCTGCTCATGGCTTACTGCTCAACAAAGGCGCGTTCGACCACAAAGTCACCCGGCTTGGTCGTGTTGCCTTCCAGAAATCCCCGTTTTTCAAGAACAACTTTGAGGTCTCGCAACAAAGCAGGGCTGCCGCACATCATGGCGCGGTCGGTTGCCGGATCAAACTTTGGCAAGCCCAGGTCAGCCTGCAATTTGCCGGTTTCAATCAGTGTGGTCACCCGGCCCTGATTTTTGAAAGGCTCGCGCGTTACGGTGGGGTAGTAAAGCAACTGTTCGCTGACCATATCGCCCAAGAACTCATGATCGGGGAGTTCCAGCGTCAGGTAGTCATGGTATGCCAGCTCAGCGACTTGGCGAACCCCATGCACCAGAATCACTTTCTCGAACATTTCGTAGGTAGCCGGGTCACGCACGATGCTCATGAAAGGCGCCAAACCGGTCCCTGTGCCAAACAAATACAGGTTTTTGGCTGGCAGCAGGTAATCAATCAGCAGCGTGCCGGTGGGTTTTTTGCCAACCACAATCTTGTCACCAACCTTGATATGCTGAAGTCTGGAGGTCAGCGGCCCATCTTGAACCTTGATGCTCAAAAACTCCAGGTGCTCCTCATAATTGGCACTGACGATGCTGTAAGCCCGCAGCAGCGGTTTGCCGCCTTCCAGCCGCAATCCGATCATG
>DAOSLL010000557.1:0-3273 GCA_035368905.1 Rhodoferax sp. | reverse complement strand
TGCTTGATGGAACTGATGTCCGTGAACAACGAAACGTAGTGTTGGACTTTGCCGTCCACATCACGCACGGCACTGATAGAAAGCTGTTCAGCATAGACCTCTCCACTTTTGCGGCGATTCCATACTTCACCGGACCAGCGCCCCTGCTCTAGCAATTCCCTCCACATCGCTGCATAGTATTCTGGCGACTGGCGCCCTGATTGCAGAATGCGGGGATTCTTGCCTACGACTTCTTCACGTTCGTAGCCCGTGATGCGGATGAACGTGTCATTGACGTCAACGATATTGCCAGCGGCATCCGTGATGGATATTCCCTCATGCGCGTGGCTGAATACACTAGCCGCGAGCTGGAGTTTTCGCTCAGCCTCTTTGAAAGCCGTGACGTCCTGAAAACTCCAAACCCGGCCCATGACCTGTCCATCCAGCAACTGGGGAAGGGAGTGCCGTTGAAACACCCTGCCATCCTTGAAAACCAGCTGGTCGCGCACCTCCGCCGTAGGCGAAGCATAGGCCCGCGCATTTCCATCAAGGTACTCTGCGGGATTCTGAAGCTGATCCAGAAGCAAATTGCGCAATTGCGCCATGTCACCGCTGGTCAATACCGCCTCTGGCATCCGCAAGGCCACCGCCAGTAATGCGTTGTAGTGCTGAATGCGGCCATCATTGCCAATCACCAGAACCGCTTCCCCCGTAGCCTCCAGTGTTGCTTCCACCAGAGAAAGGGAACCAGCCAATTGCTGGTTGGCATCCTGGAGGCGCGTATTGGCCAGTGCAACTTCGGCACGTGCTGCCGCCATGCGAGAAAAGCCGCGCCACGTGGCCCAACTGCCTCCCAGGATTAAAAACAACAAGACTGCAGTGCCGCCAAGGACGATGTTCCGCTGGGACTGCCATTGCGCCAGAGCGGATCGGAGTGGCATGCCAACCGACAGCAGCAGGCCCGCATACAACGTGGGGTGCACAGCCGTTACTGACGGCTCGGCCTGCAATCGTCCTGGCATATCCTGTGCCCCCGCGCCGCCTTTGAGGGATTCCAGCGCGGGGTGCAGCGTTTGTCCGATCAGAACATCCACCATCGGGTAACTCACCAGTAGTTGCCCCGACTCTTTTTCGAGCGTCACGGTCAGACGCTGGCTATCGTCTTCAGGGTTCAGCAATGCGGATAGCAGCGAGAGCTGCAGTTCGGCCACGACAGCGACCACCATGCCATCTGGCAGGCGTTGTGAGCGGGCCAGGTAGAGTACGCGCTCTGAATTGAGGGGATTCAAGGTGGGAGCGCTGACCATCAGTCCCGCATAAGGTTGTTGCAGCACGGCATCCAAAAATCCAGCCGGCATCGGCAGCCCCAGTCGTTGCGTGCTGGGTCGGGCGCCGATCAGCGCACTGCCGTCAGAAGCAATCACCGCAATGTCGCGCAGCATCAAATTTTGCTGCAAGGCGGCGCGAACAAGCCGCGACAGGTTTTTTTCAACTCCAAGCGTCTGCACACCCCTAGATGGAGGTGGTGTTTCTGTGCGCTCCTGTGTGATCCAGATACTCAGCTCGGCCAGCATCATGTCCACGCTTACCAAATTGCGGTTGATGTCGGCCTCGCTGTTTTGCGCGACACGGGTTACCAGTGTGCGAGCGCGCTCAAGCGCTTCTGCGTGGTCGCGATAGAGCAGCGTGGTCGCAAGTGCCATCACGATCAGGATCAACAACGTTGCCGCCGACAGGACGGCCCACCTCACGCGGCGCAGTGATCCCTGCATTGGAATCGCCCGGAGGGTGCAGATGGACTGTCCAGCACAACGCAGTCCATCCGGCAGCGCTAGGCGCTTTGAGCCAGCAATCCCGCGGGTTTCCGCCTTCTTATGGGTGCAGATCATGGCCTGGTCGCCTGTGTTTCAGCACGTATGCCCGTAACCGGAGCGAGAAGCCGATTCCAGACGGGAACACAGGTATTGCCACAACGCTGAACCCAGGCCGGCAAGACGCTGTCGCGAAAGGAAATACGAAGCTTGCTCTCGTCAACCGCATTGGTCTGAACTTCTTTCATGAGCCCGGTCTTGCCAGTCAGGCAGCTGCCGCGCCCGGTATTGCAAGCCACACCCTCATCGGTTTGGCGCTCGGAATCCGCCCAGATTGCGGCCTCCAGTTTTGGCAACTCCGTCTTGATCAGAGATTTCATATCCGGCGGAAGTGCCGTCCATGCACCCAGATTGGCACCAAAAACAGACAAGCCCCAAGTGGTCGCACTGGTGTGCAAATGGGACGCAACTTCCTGCAGGCCAATCGCGTTTCCGGACATGGCGCCGGTAATGGCACAGTCCACATTGCCGCTTCGCATGCCCGAGACGACCGCAGAAAACTCCGACTGTATGGGAACAGCTCCAAATGGGCGGATCAGATCTGCCTGCGACGGGTTGCTGATGCGTACACGGCGGCCCGCCAGGTCCGCCAGTCCGGTGAAAGAACGGCTACAGAAAGTGACCTGCGCTGGATACGCATAAATCGCCAGAACTTCGATGCCGTGGCGCTCACGCATCGTTTGCTCCAGGTGAGGCCGAAAAGCCGCGACCGAGCGTCTGAGGGCTGCCATGTTGGGGTTCATGCCCGCAAGATCCAGTGCCGCCAGCTCAGGGTCGGCCGACAAGATGCCGCCCATCAACATGGTTCCAAAAGGCACCACACCCAGTTGCATCAGGCGCAGCATTTCGTGGGTGCGGATCCCGGCTTTGTCAAACGGGACAATCTCCGTCGTGATTTGTCCGCGACTCAATGCAGGCAGCGTCTTTTGCCAAAACGGCTCTTCGTGGCGCGGAAATTGATTGGCTCCGGCCAAGCCACCGACGATGCGCAGGCGCAGCGGTGCGTTCTTGATGTCAGAGGGATGCGCGATCAATGGAAGCAGCGTGACTGCCAGCAATCCGGACTTCAGGAAAATCCGCCGGAGCTGATCGCCGCGAGCGACAGTCTGTCGGGGTAAATCGCCAAGGGTTGTCATCCTGAACCGTCTTGTTTCTGCAAAATTGAGAATCAGAGAAGCTTTTTTGCATCTTAACGCGGTTGGGCCACAACCAAATTCAGTTGGAACTCTGGCGTCGACCGTATGGCCGTCTTGGTGGCTCGGGCAACTGAGGTTGTGGTCGCTGGCACCGACCACGCGCAGTGTTTGCAAAGCACCCTGAGTTGCCCGGTGGTGGGCCTCTCGTTCGGCGCGGCGCACGGCGGCGGGACTGGGTGCGTTGCGCGACTTGAATTTGTCTTCATCCCCTGGCTTGGGTGCAACCG
>DAOSLL010000556.1:0-3286 GCA_035368905.1 Rhodoferax sp. | reverse complement strand
GATCGCTTGTTTTTATTGCATTTCCAAATCATCCAGGTTGTCAGGGTAAATTTGTTCTTATGGCATCCTCGTCATTCGCACGCAGGCGGGAATCCGGACTGCACTAGATTCCCGCCTGCGTGGGAATGACAGTAAATCAACGACTTGGCGAAAGAACAAATTTGCCCTGTCCATGTGTTATCTTGCCTTGCCTTGCGCGCGACAGCTTGTTTCAAGATGTCATGTTGGCCAATTCGGCTTGGTGGAGCAGGCAGTTTGATGCCTATCACCAAAAGCTCAAATGCGCCTAGCGCCCGTTTGGCAACACCAAGCCGCTGCAATATCAATTGCTACTGCTGAAATTTATCCGGCCAGTGCTTCGCGGCGGCAAGCAGATGGCACATTTTTCAAGGCTTTTTGCGCAGAACCGTCAAGGGCAGGTAGTCAAAGCGGCCCAAGAAAGGAAAAGGGTTTTGTCGAAGGCTATTCGAATGCACCGACGGGCTCAGGCTGATCGGGAACCCGTGAGTCAGTGCGACGCAGGTCAGGCCCGGTTGATTGCAATGTCCCGAAGGCCACGACCCGACTACATCGACTCTGCCATTCATACCAGTCACAGATCAACGGAAACAAAAAGGAGTCGGACTCGAATTACCCATGCCTATCAGGTTGGCTGCCAATTCCGGCAATCGAGGCGATTGCGCGATATCGGTGCCGTGCGCCTGGTTGCGCATTTGATGCGAAGACGTTGAAATCCGGGCATGTTTGCGGATAGTTCCAAGAACCTCGGCAACCAACCGGATCGGCATGGAGTTTCCTTGCTCAGTGATTGTCCTTTTATCCTGGATTCAGTTGGAAGCGCCCGAGTGGGCCACTGGCGGCGCGGCTGGGCGTGACAACGACGCTCAGCAACTTCAGAGCATGTCGTCCTGGCGGACGAGGAAGGCGAAACGCCCCCAGTCGCGTTGCCAGTAGCTCAATCGGGTGCCTGGCGTTGTCACCCATTCGTTGAACCCCATCGAAGCCAAAGAAGTAAATGCGCATAAGGACTTACAGATGAAAACAAGCGGTCAACTGAGGAATCATGGTGAAAGCCCGCGTTCCAGTCACCGACAGAATCACCGCAAGCGTTCTGCCCATCAGCTTCCAAGATGCTATTGGTTAGATAGCTTGATACGCAATACCAGAGAGCGATAGAGGCATATTTAGCTAAAAAACTGAGCCAATTTCAGATCTGGCATCTGGCGCAATCGACTGCGCGAATCTGCTACAAGTTATGGTTTTGGTGTGCCGCCAAGGCGCATTGCAGACAACTACCAGAATGCCAGCAAGCGACCCCTTTGCACTTTGCATTCAATGCGTGTGAGGCCGGTGTTGCCATTCTTGATGCAGTCACCGCTCTTGGCATCAAATTCCCACTGGTGTTTTGGACAGGTCAGGGTGGTGCCATTGATCGCCAGTTGGGTGATGTCGGTGCTTTGGTGCGGGCAGTGGCTGTCATACACCTGGAAGGCTTTCTTTTCGCGATAGACAAACAGCCCACGTCCGTCGAACTCGGTACGGGTAACTTCACCATCGGGAACATCTTTGCTGGCCATGACATCACGCCACTGGGCTGGCGGCGGGCTGGTTCGGGTGATGACATCAGGATCAAAGCCGGGAATCTTCATGTCCAGAATGATGTCCACCGCCCAGATGATCTTGGCCAGGCCCAAGGCCGGAAAAGCCATCAGCAGCGCATCAAGCACTTCCATCGGTGTGCAGCCCTCGCGCAGGGCGCGGCCCAGATACTGCCGAAAACCACGGTCGGTTTGCGCGTGCACCTTGGTGATCACCGAGATCAGAATGCGCGTCTTGGGATCGAGGTGGGTGCCGGCCTGTTTCAAAAAGGCAAAGTAATGACTGATGGTTTCAGGCCGGGTCTTGATCAGATAGTTCAGTGCATCACTCATGGACGGGTCTTCGTGTTGTCAGGTCAAATCGGGCACCAGCACCGGTTTGTCAGACAAACCAATGATTTTCCGGGCCGCGCCGCCAATCATCGCACGCCCGCTGTGGCCTTGGCTATCGCTGCGACTGCGACGGCCGATGTTGATGTTAATGACCAGCAGGCTGGTCGGGCAGGTGGGCGGCACAACGGAACTCTGCTGTTTTCACAACCGCTGCATGCTGACGCGCATCGCATGCTTGCCATGGCTTCAAGTTCCGGTTTGCTGACCAGCGGCAACACGGTAGCCAGGGGCAACTGGCAGCGTAGCGCCATGTTGATGGCCGCATTTTCAGATCATTCTCAAACTTGTTATGTCGGTTGCCCTGCAACAGGCCGGCTAACAATTCACCCCGATCAGGGTCCTCTACGCAGAATGCCCAATAAGGCGCATGTCAGTGCCAATCAAGCCGGTGCAGACAAGCGGCATCAGGCAGGCCACGGGCGCTTCGCGCACCAATCCAGCGTGTGTGGCCTGTCCCCGCCGAATGGGCAATGGCACAAACAGCCAGACCGACCATGAAAACCGGCAGCGCGATGACCTCGCGCAACAGTGGTGCCGACCATGGCAGCCCAACTCAAGTCGCGCTCAGGAGCCCCGAGGTAACAAATCAGCAGCCCGATCCGAGCCCCGCCAGCCGCCGTGCGACCAGACTGCTCGCCACACAAAATGGACACCTCGCATGGGATGCCAGTGGGCCAATGCCGTCCAGCTCGGTTGGGTGAACTTGATGTGGATAGCGCTGAATCAAGGGCACAGGCCCAGGTGATAGCGGACAAAATTCTCGCGTCCCTGTCTGCACCTTACGTCATGACCCGCAGGAAAGACGAGGGAACTGAAATCACCATCGAGCACCATTGTTCGGCCAGCATTGGCGTGGTGCTGTTTGTCAACCATGAAACCCCGCATGAGGATATCCTGCGATGGGCCGATGCCGGCATGTACCAGGCCAAGGATGCGGGGCGCAATGCGATCCGGTCTTATGAAGCCAATGGTGAAAATTGAAGGGATTGACTCCCACATTACGGCGACCCAAAATTCAAGAAAATGCCCACTCACAAGGCAATCGGTGTATTGATTGAGGAAGATGGTGGTCCGCTGATCTGGCCACGCATTACCGAGACAGAGCAAAACGCCTTCGATGAAACTTGCCGCAAGCTCTTCAAGTACATAAATTCAGACTGAATACCGGCTTGACAGCGTCAAACTACCCACAAATTCCGCTAACGAGCCGCTTTTTTACTCATCATCAGATCCTGTGTTGTGACCCTGGTCATGGTCATAAATTGACAAATCAGGCTGTGGCAACTCCAGCTCCA
>DAOSLL010000555.1:0-3295 GCA_035368905.1 Rhodoferax sp. | reverse complement strand
GCTGGCGACGGACAAGTTGCCTTGGACTTGCTGGCGCAGCGGCGGTTCGATCTGGTGTTGATGGACATGATGATGCCCGTCATGGACGGCCTGGAGGCGACCCGCCGAATCCGTGCCCAAGAGCGGGGGGAAGCGACGCCGATCGTGGCCATGACGGCCAACGCTATGCAGGGAGACCGCGAGCGCTGTTTGCAGGCGGGAATGAACGACTACATCTCAAAACCCATTGAAATTGCCGAATTGCACCGCGTCGTGGCGCTGTTTGGGCGAGCGCGGGCACCAGCCCAACCGGACGATGTGGACGGGTTTGCAAGCCCTCGGCAGTCTGCGCTTGGCACCCGGTCGGCTGACTCCGGGGGCGGTGAGTTTGACTATGGCGTTGCACTGCGATCAAGTGACCAGGAGGTGGTGGACATCATTTCCGAGGTTTTTGTCGCGCAGTGGCCACTGGATGTCGAGAAGATGCGGCAGGCACTCGCGCATGGCGATCCGGTGCCGTTGCGTCACACTGCGCACGCCCTAAAAGGTAGCCTGGGCATGTTTGGTGCCAGGCCGGCCGTGATATTGGCGGCTGAACTTGAACAACTGGCCGTTGGCGCGCCGGGTTTGGACGCGCAAGATATGTTGCCGATCGCCAGGGACAAGTTGGCTGAGCTTTGCGGGCAGGTCGATTTATTGCTGGCGGCATTGCAAAGCACACCTGCCTGAGTGGTAAAGTGGTTCGGTTTGCGACACTTGGCCCAGGCCTCCTCAGGCGCAAACGCTCAAACCAAGTTGAAAAGACCTGTGGCCATGACCTACCAAGTACTGATTGTTGACGATGCCGAGATCAACCTGGTGTTGTTTCAAGCGCTGGTCAAGCGCATGGGCAACAGCCAATCCATCACATTCTCAGATGCCTTGCAGGGTTTGGCTTGGGCCAAAGAACAGGATTTTGACCTGTTGATTGTTGACTACATGATGCCCGGGCTTGACGGCATCGAGTTTATTCAGCAGCTTCGGGCCACCGCTGACAAGCAGAATGTGCCCATTTTGATGATCACGGCCAATGACCAGAAGCAGATTCGCTACCGGGCACTGGACGCTGGTGCTACCGATTTTCTGACCAAGCCAGTTGACAAGGTTGAGTTCATGGCGCGGGCCAACAACATGCTGCAATTGGGAGCTAGCCGCAAGGCGCTGGCAGACCGGGCGGCGTGGCTGGCCGAAGAGGTCAAGAAGGCAACGGCGGAGATTGTGCGACGTGAGCGCGAGACGGTCATTCGCCTGTCCAAGGCGGCAGAGTACCGCGACCCCGAAACTGGTGCTCACATTCTGCGCATGGCGCACTATTCAGAGTTGATTGCTCGGGCCCTGAATTTGCCCAAAGCCGAGCAGGAACTGCTTCTCGAAGCCGCCCCCATGCATGACATCGGAAAGGTTGGCATCGCCGATAACATTTTGCTCAAACCGGGAAGGTTGACACCTGAAGAGTTTGAAGTGATGAAACACCACGCCGCATTTGGCTTTGAGATTTTGAAAGGCAGCTTGTCCAGGGTGTTGCAAGCCGGCGCAGAAATTGCCCGCGATCATCATGAAAAATACGATGGCTCAGGCTATCCCAATGGGTTGAAGGGCACGGCAATACCGATATTCAGCCGGATCGTGGCGGTGGCAGATGTCTTTGACGCCCTGACTTCAGAGCGACCTTACAAGAAAGCCTGGACGCTTGAGCGTGCGTCCGAGCACATCAAGGCAAGTTCTGGCATGCACTTTGATCCGCTTTGTGTCGAGGCATTTTTCTCGAACTGGGACGGCGTGCTTGAAATTCGCGACCATTACAAAGATGGGAGCTAGACCAGATTGCTATTTATTATGTAGCTGCTGGCGCTTTCTCAATAAGGGCTACGGCCTGATTTACCTTAAAACCAGAACGGGAATGTGCGAGTGGGTGAGGACCTGGTGGGTTTCACTGCCCAGTAACAGTCGCTTGACACCTTTACGCCCGTGCGATGCCATCACAATCAGGTCGCATTTGTTTTTTTTGGCGGCTGAAATAATGGCCTCTGAGACGACATCGGACTTGACCGTCAAGGCGCGGGTTTTGACACCCTGAAGTTCAGCTTCTTTTTTGACTTCATCCACGACTGCCTGTCCTTCGTCAGCCCATTGCTTTTCGATTCGACCGACCTCGGCGGCTTGCAGGGCCAACCCACCTTCAAAATAGCTTTGCGGGTAACGCGGCACAATCTTGATGGCGAACAGGCTGGCACCAGTCAGCGCGGCTAGGGCGATGGCGCTGCTGACAGCCTTTTTGGACAGGGTGGAACCATCTGTTGCAACGAGAATTTTTTCATACATGGTGGCATCTCCTGGAGGTTCGATGACCACAGCATACCCCTACGCTTTCGGCAGACCTTGATTTAGCTCAGGCAATATGCAGTCAATGTCGGATACCCTCGCGGCCATGTCCCCTAACGTTCCCCATCAACCATTTGACACCCCGGTCGAACCCCTTGCGACAGTACCGTCTGGAGCGGATCAGATGGATGCTGCCGACGCATTGCACCTGCTCGACGATGAGCAGGAATGGTCGGCATTCAGCCGTCCGGACGCATCGCGCCAAGGTTTGTGGGAATCCAATGTTCTGATTGAGGGGATGCACTGTGCGGCCTGTGCGCTGACGGTGGAGGATGCACTCAAGAGCGTGCGTGGTGTTGTTTCTGCGGAAGTCAGCGCCGCAAGCCAACGCGGGCGCATCGTCTGGGCCGCGTCGGCGGTTGTACCCTCCAAATGGATGCGGGCGGTGCGGCAGTCTGGTTACCGGGCGGTTCCCGCCAACGATGCCTTCGCGCGGGAACGCCGCAAACAGGAATCGCGCAAGGCGCTGTGGCGCATGATGGTCGCCGGGCTTTGCATGATGCAAGTCATGATGTACGCCTACCCGGCTTATGTGGCAAAGCCAGGTGATTTGACGATGGAGATGGAGCAATTGCTGCGCTGGGCTTCCTGGGTTCTGACGCTGCCCGTGGTGATTTTTTCCTGTGCGCCGTTTTTCGTCAGCGCCTGGCGCGATGTGATGCATCGTCAGGTCAGCATGGATTTACCGGTGGCCCTTGGTATGCTGATTACCTTTGCGGTCAGCACTGCAGGTGCTTTCGACCCGGCAGGCATCTTTGGGCGTGAGGTCTATTTTGATTCGCTGACGATGTTTGTTTTTTTTCTGCTGGCGGGGCGCTGGTTTGAGTTGCGATTGCGCGAGCGAACGGCCGGTGCGCTGGAAGCACTGATGAATCGGCTGCCCGACAGTATTGCG
>DAOSLL010000554.1:653-3299 GCA_035368905.1 Rhodoferax sp. | reverse complement strand
CGAGCAATGTGATTCGGTGGTCTGAGGCTTCATGTCTTCCAGGTTGACGATGGTGCCGTCGTCCGCCACAAAAGCCGCCGTCAGGGGCAGCAAGGTGTTTTTCATCCAGAAGCACTGCTCGCTCGGTCGGTCGAATACAAACAGCATGCCTTCACCCTGAGGCATTTGCTGGCGGAACATGAGGCCGGTGGAGCGCTGCTGCGGCGTGGCAGCCACTTGTGTATCGATCAGATACATGCCTGCGGTGATCTGAACGCGGGGCAAATCCAGTTGCGGCCCGCTCTGGGCGTGGCTGACACTGCAGCAGGTGGCCGCCAGCGCCAGCATTCCGGAAATGAAGTAGGTGATGGAGAGGTGTTGTTGCATCTGGCCACTGTAAACAAAAAATGGACGAAAAAATGCCCGCTGATGCGGGCATTTCTTGAAATCAAGCGCTGAGGCTGGATTACATCGAAGCCTTGGGAGCGGCTTTCTTGGCCTTGGAAGCTTTGACCTTGGCGGGCTTGGCAGCCTTTTCAGCCTTGGCAGGAGCAGCGGCTTCAGCCTTCGCAGGTGCAGCAGCTTCAACTTTGGCAGGTGCAGCAGCAGCGGCAGGTGCCGAAGCAGCAGCGAAAGAACCAGCAGCGAAGAGACCAGCA
Organism: Rhodoferax sp.; assembly: GCA_035368905.1. GTDB lineage: Bacteria > Pseudomonadota > Gammaproteobacteria > Burkholderiales > Burkholderiaceae_C > Rhodoferax. The sequence continues at coordinate 2,661 of DAOSLL010000554.1, read as the reverse complement.
ACCAGAGCGGCGAGAAGTTTGTTCATTTTCAGTTTCCTTGAAGATAACGGTAATACAAAAGACCTTCAAATTTGAAGAAGGTGAAGCTACAACGAACGTGCTGACAGGTCGGTTGACAACATTCGGAAAATATATCGGACTAGAATGAAAAAGTTTGGCGCCCACCCGGGTGTTGCCCAGGCAGGCACCTTACATAAGCAGGGTATTTGATCCACTCACGGAGACCTCACACCATGTATCAACACATCAAGGTGCCTTCTGAAGGCCAAAAAATCACCGTCAATGCCGACATGTCGCTGAATGTGCCTGACCAACCCATCATTCCCTTTATTGAAGGTGACGGCACCGGGCTGGACATCACTCCCGTGATGATCAAGGTGGTGGACGCCGCGGTGGCCAAGGCCTACGGTGGCAAGAAGAAAATTCATTGGATGGAGGTTTACGCGGGTGAAAAATCCACCAACGTCTACGGCCCGGATGTGTGGCTGCCAGAAGAAACGCTGAAGGCACTGCGCGAATATGTGGTGTCTATCAAAGGGCCCTTGACCACGCCCATTGGTGGGGGCATTCGGTCGCTCAACGTGGCGCTGCGCCAGGAGCTTGACCTGTATGTCTGTCTGCGCCCAATCCAGTATTTTGAAGGTGTGCCCAGCCCGGTGAAGGAGCCGCACAAGACAAACATGGTGATCTTCCGTGAGAATTCGGAAGACATTTATGCCGGCATCGAGTTCGAAGCCGAGTCACCCAAGGCGCAAAAAATCATCAAGTTCTTGCAGGAAGAAATGGGTGTGACCAAGATTCGCTTCCCAAACACTTCCGGCATCGGTGTCAAACCAGTGTCACGTGAAGGCACAGAACGCCTGGTGCGCAAGGCCATCCAGTATGCCATCGACAACGACAAGCCCAGCGTGACCCTTGTTCACAAGGGCAACATCATGAAGTTCACCGAAGGAGGATTCCGGGATTGGGGTTATGGCCTGGCGCAGAAAGAGTTTGGCGCGCAGCTGATCGATGGCGGGCCATGGTGCAGTTTCCAGAACCCAAAAACCGGCAAGACCATCACCATCAAGGACAGCATTGCCGACGCGTTCCTGCAGCAAATTTTGTTGCGTCCGGCCGAGTACAGCGTTATTGCCACGCTGAATCTGAATGGTGATTACATCTCTGATGCCCTGGCCGCTCAGGTGGGCGGCATTGGTATTGCGCCGGGTGCCAATTTGTCTGATTCAGTGGCCTGCTTTGAGGCCACCCACGGCACGGCACCCAAGTATGCTGGCAAAGACTACGTGAACCCGGGTTCGGAAATTTTGTCGGCCGAGATGATGCTGCGCCACATGGGATGGCTCGAAGCTGCAGATGCCATCATCAAGTCGATGGAACGCTCCATCAAGAGCAAACGCGTCACCTACGATTTCGCCCGCCTGATGGAAGGTGCCACCCAGGTCAGCTGCTCGGGCTTTGGACAGGTGATGATTGAGCACATGTGAAAGGCTGCAAAGTCGTCATTGACGGCGAAACGACAACGCCAGCGAGTTGATTCTCGCGGGCGTTTGTCTGGTTTCCAACTGGGGACAGTGGGAGAACAAGCGTCGCGGTCAGCTTCTCAGACGCCCAGTCCCACAACGGGAAGCACAAGAATCTTTGATCGTTTCAGATTGAACCCGCATTTGACATACAGCAGGGTTGGATATGAGAGAACGTATCGTCCGAATTGCGATGGCACTCACCGGCCTCGTGCTGCTGGTTGCCGGATTTGCCATTTACTCGACCATAAGCAGCGTGCCACAGCTGTTCAGGCGGGGTGCCGAACTGAAAGCACAGGGTTACTACGTGGGCGAGTTCGAATTCAAGATGGTCGCCAGCCAGTACTATCTGAATGAAGGTCGCTATCTTGACGCTTACCAAACCTTGCGACGCATCACCAACGAGATGGCAACCTTGCGGGGTTTGAACAAGATGCCGCTCAAAGCAACGCCAGAAGAGCAAATGGCTTTTCTGCTTGAGCAGC
>DAOSLL010000554.1:0-643 GCA_035368905.1 Rhodoferax sp. | reverse complement strand
AGTCACGGGCGCTTTCATGGATCACCGCTACCCAGCGTTTTCATATTTCGCGCCGACATGTAACGTCGTTGAAGCGCTGACAAAGCTAAGTCAGGAGGTGGGGCGACCCTTGAAGCTCAAACATCCACTCCGCTTTCTCGATCAGATCAAGACATCGGAACAACTCCGGGCCTACCTCGACTCCTTGTTATACGTCGGCGAAATGGCTGCTCATTTTCCTGGCCCCGGACCTTACGGGCCTGGTGTTTCAGAGATTGCGGGATTTGACACTCTGGAGAAAGCTGGCATCTATCGATTCGCCGAGTCGTGGAAAACCGAACTCCGCCGCTGGATCAATGAGACGCAGGACCCTGCCACTGGCTTCTGGGGAGCACGTATCGGGAACGCTACGAAGTGGCGGCAGAAGGCGGATATCAATGCGACTTTTCATGTCCTGAAGTTTGTGCTTACAGAGTCGGGTGAAAACCAGAGCTCGCAATATCCGCTTCGCTATGCAGGAAAACTGGCCAAGGGGGTTCTGGGTACGATGTCTAGCGCCATTCCCGAAGGCGAATCAAAGCAACATGACTGGGGCTTGACGCAGTATCAGGGCGCCAAGATGTTGACCAAGTATCTTTGGCCACATCTATCTGAGAGCGAGAAA
>DAOSLL010000553.1:0-3299 GCA_035368905.1 Rhodoferax sp. | reverse complement strand
ATAAAAAGCCAGCGTGTCAATTTGCGCCTGCGCGTTGATGCGCTCGCTGATGTCGCTGAAGATGGCAACAAAATGGGTGGTCTGGCCGGTAGCGTCGTTGACCGCGCTGATATTGAGCCATTCGGGGTAGATCTCGCCATTCTTGCGCCGGTTCCAGATTTCACCGGCCCAGGCACCTGTCGTGTCAAGTGCCTGGTACATGGCCGCATAGAAATCGCTGTCCTGACGACCGGATTTAAAAATGCGCGGGCTCTGCCCCACCGCTTCTTCAGCGCTGTAACCGGTAATGCTGGTAAAGGCCTTGTTCACCCGCAATATCACGCGCTGCGCGTTGGTGATGATCACGCCTTGCTGTGACTCAAACGCAGTGGCGGCAATGCGCAGTGCTTGGTCAGCACTCTTGCGTTCTGTCACAAAGTTGTTGATAGCATCCACCAGAATGTCGAGTTCATCGCGGTAATTGATACGCTGCTTTCGGCGGATGGTCAGTTTGCCTGCATCACCCGAACGCCCAAGTCGGGTCACATCCATGGCCAGTTGGTGCAGGTGCCTGGCAATCTTGCGATAGACAATGGCAAACAGCACCAGGGCCAAACCGATGATCTTGACCAGGTCGGTCATCACCAGTGTTTTCAGCGTCTCAGTGACCTGCGCGTTGGTGCTGGCGTAAGACTCTGAAATGCGCAAAGTTCCTATGCTCGCTTTTTGATCCTGCGCCATGACCGCAACAGTCCACACCCGGTCTATCGGACCGGTAAAACCCGGTTGGCTGACATCAACCACCAGTTTATCCAGGCTCAGCAACTCGACGCGTACCACAACCGTCGATGCCACCATGCCGCCCAGCAACGCATTAAGCCCTGCAACGTCGTACTGCCACAGCGACGCAGTGATCGCCGGGAGGCTTTGTTCAACGACCTCCTGGGCATCAGCATGCGCGTCGTGCAGGGCCTTGTCGCGTTCATACGCAATACCGAATGCCGTCGCCACGGCAAAAACAGCAAAACTTGCCAACAACGCCCAAGCCAGGACTCTGAGCGCAAGGACGGAGTAGCGCAGAAATTTCATCGCTACTTCCTGCCCCAGATCGCAGCATACGCAGCTTCGAAACCCAAGGTGGATTCGATGCCCCGGTTGCCTGCGGCGCTAAGAAGCTCCGTGGTGACAAGAATGGGTCTTGACTGGAAACCACTCGGCAAGACACCCGCAAAGGCACGATTGAGTTCATCGGCAAGCTGGTACCCCTGCATTTTCAGAGGCTCGGCAATCGTGGCCACCTGTTGGGAAATGCCGGCAGCAATGCGGCCAAGCGCCTTGGTGGAGCCATCCCCGGCGGACACATTGCGAATATCGGTGCGCCGGGCCAGCACCAGCGGATAGTTGATTTCATCGAAATAGACATCGTTGATCGCCAGACTGTAAGTCCACGCCGCCCCATGGGCCGCAGCCAGCTTGGGAACGACACCAGGCATTGCTGCAGCGGCCTCAGAGATCAGCACATTTTCTACCGACAACACCCTGCAAGCGCTGTAGCCCCGGCAGGCCTGAATGGTGGCTTTCATGGCATCGGTTTTGGCATTGGCCACCGCGTACTGGTTGTCGTTAAAAATGACGACCCCAACCTGCCGTCGCCTGGCAATGGCATCCCGAATCACGAAGTCGGCAGCGTTTTTTGCAACATCAACCGGTTTGGTCGAGACGTTGACGAACAGGTCTTTGGTCGGACCCGGGTCTTTGGCTGCGTGCCACCCCACCAAAATGACCTTGTTTTGTTTGGCATCCGCCACCGGATCAGCAAAGTCGTCCGGGTCAAAACCACCAAACACGATCCCGTGCGGACGGGCAGCAAGTGCTTGCGCCAGAATCGCCCCCTGGGTTGCCTTTTGCCCTCGCCCGTCTTCGAGACGTATCTGCCAGCCCAGCTTTTGCGAGGCCTCCTCAAAGCCCCGATAAACCCCCATGACACCACCGTTCCGGTAGTCAGAGGCCACAAAAACGACGGTCTTCGCAGACTGCGCAGGCGGTCCGGATGGCAGCGTTTCAACTTGACCCTGTACCGATGTCATGGCAGCAACCAGCGCCAACCCGACTGCAAGAAAACTGATTACCTTCTTCATGTTTTCTCCTTGTAAACTCAAAAGCTCGCCGACCAAAGCTTGTCCATCAGCACCTGCTTGTGATGTTGATGTATGTCACGGATTTGTTGAAAGCCTGATGCAAAGTGGCCTGCGCCATCGTCGCTAGCGCAGTGCACGCCAGGCCGCATCGGGCTGCCAGGCGGCGACCCAGGCGGGTAACTTTTCAGGCGGCATGGGACGGGCAATGCCATAGCCTTGCGCCAACGCACAGCCCAGTTTCAGCAGCGCAGTGCCATGCGCCACCGTCTCCACGCCTTCGGCAATCACGTCGCGCTTGAAGGCGGCAGCCAGGCCAATGATGCCTTGCAAAATGGCCAGGTCATCGGGGTCATCGAGCATGTCGCGCACAAAGCTCTGGTCGATTTTCAGCAAAGCCACGCGCAGGCGTTTGAGGTAGGTCAGCGACGAGTAGCCGGTGCCAAAGTCGTCCAGCGCAAACATCACCCCCATCCGGGCGCAGTCTTCAATGACCTGCGACACCTGCGCCATGTCCGCCAGCGCGCTGGTCTCCAGCACCTCAAGCGCCAGATGGGCCGGGTTGACTTGCGGGTGCCTGGCCAGGATGGCTTGCAACTGCTGCACAAAGTTGCCTTGCTGCAACTGGCGCGCACTGATGTTGACGCTGACCGGCAGATCCAGAGCGGCATCGTGCCACTGCTCCATTTGGGTCAGGGCGCTGTCCAACACCCACTCGCCCACGGCAACGGCCAGCGGGTGGTCTTCAATCACCGGCAGGAAGGCCGACGGTGCCAGCAGACCTTTTTCGGGATGCTGCCAGCGGATCAGCGCCTCGGCACCCATCACCTGGCCGCTGTGCAAGTTGACCTTGGGCTGGTAGTGCAGCACAAACTCATGCTGCGCCAGCGCCAGGCGGATGCGCTCCAGGCTTTCGTGGTGGACGCGCATGCTGTTGTCCTGCGCGGCATCAAACACACAGTAACGGTTCTTGCCCGCCACCTTGGCCTGGTACATGGCCTGATCTGCCTGGCGCAACAGCTGGTCGGCATCAATGTCTTGGGCCTGCGGGTAAAAGGTGACGCCCACGCTGGCCGAAACCTGTGGCGTCAGGTCGCCCACCGGCATCGGCAGTGCAGCCGCCGCCAGCAGCCGACTCAGCAGGGGCACGCTGGCCGACGTGTCTTCCAGGTCGATCAGCACCGC
>DAOSLL010000552.1:0-3300 GCA_035368905.1 Rhodoferax sp. | reverse complement strand
GTGCATCCCAACTCCTTGGTGCAAAACGGGGAGTTATTCCCGACCACATCCTTAAAACCGGTGCCGAACACCCACGCCAAAGCTGTTGCCTGAGGTGAAGTTGGTGATCTTGTCGTTCATCAAGACGGCATACAGGTCGGTGCGCTTGGACATGGTGTAGTCGTAACCAATCGCCACCGTGTCGCGTGTGGCACCACCGCCACTGAGTCTGGTGTTGGCCCAGTCAGCCAGCAACTTGCCGTTGCCAAGCGGTACCGACGCACCCAGCGTGGTGGTCTTGGCCTTGACATTGGATTGGTCGGATTTGGACTCGCCATAGGTCAAAAAGGCCTTGACCACGGTCGCGTCCCAGGAGCCGCCAAGCATCCAGTCGGTTCGGGTGGCACTGCCTGCAAACAGCGCTGGCACCGGATTGGTGATCTGGTCGCGCTCCCAGAAAGCGGTCAGGCCCAGGGGGCCAGCGGCGTACATCAGGTTAAAGCCAACATTGTTCTTGCCGGTATCTGAGGCGACTTCACCGAGCTGGTAGTGCAAATTGGCCTTCAGCCCACTGAAACTGGGGGTTGAGTAAGTGATCTGGTTGGCCCAGCCGGTGTCCGAGGGTGTGGTGGCAGCCCATTTTGTGCCGTTGAACAAAGGCACATCGGCATGCAGCACCAGTGGCGAAAAGGTAAACGAGTCACCCATTGGATTGAATGCAATGGTGGGCAGGAAGTTGGGTGCCTTGCCACGCCCCAGGGTGACCGTGCCAAAGCCACCCGACAGGCTCACATTGGCATCGCGCGAGAACTGCGGGTCGTTGACAAAACGGCCGATCTCGCCGGTATCTGCCCGAAAAAACGCGGTCAAGGCAAAGCTCGCCTTCATGCCCCCACCCAAATCCTCGGTGCCAGTCATGCCCCACCATGAGGTGGTCAGGCCGCCGCTGCCGACCACTGATTTGCTGGACGCGTCGCCTGCCATGCGCATGGAGCCAGCATAGACATCGACCAGACCCGACAGTTGAACATTGCTTTGCGCCTGCACGCTTGCGACGGCAAATGTCAGACAGCTTGCTGCGAGCATGGTTTTTTTCATGGGAAATCCTGTTAAGTTGGTGAAACGGTGGGTTGGTGTGCCCCAAAGGGCTGCGTCCAAGCCGATACTAGCAAAGTCTGTGCCGGTTCTTTTGTCGTTTTTGTGCGCCATAATCCACGCTCCCATTGACGTTAACGTCAACGTCAACTGAACGCATCCCAAGCCCATGCCTCCCACTTACAGCATCAGCGACCTGGCCAAAGAGTTTGACCTGACCACCCGGGCCATCCGCTTCTACGAAGACATGGGGCTGCTGCAACCCGAGCGCAGCGGCCCCGGTGGGCGCAACCGCATCTACAGCGTGCGCGACCGGGCCCGGCTGAAGCTGACGCTGCGTGCCAAACGCCTGGGCCTGAGTCTGACCGAGGCCAAAGAGATCATCGACATGTACGACAGCCCGCGCGACACGGTGGCCCAGCTTGACCGGTTTTTGCTGGTGCTTAGCCTGCACCAGCAGCGCCTTGACGCGCAGATGCTCGATTTGCAGGCCAACATGGATGAGCTGAAAGTTCACCAGCGCGAAGCCAAAGCCATGCTGGCAAAAGCGCAACGCCGCGCCGCTGGCAACACCAGCGCGGCGGGCAAACGTAACCAGTCCCTGGATGACACCGTCCAGGGCCAGGGTACGTCCGCTGTGCACGCCTGATCTTTTCCAAAAACGGTGCCGCATGACCCTGACCCCCACCCACCACCACCACGAAACCCCGCTGCAACGGGTGCAAGCCAGCTTTGAGCGCCAGGGGCTGATGCAGCATTTGGGTGCCCGCGTTCTGCACGCCACGCCCGGCGAGTGTGTGATTTGCTTGCCCTATTCCGACAAGGTGACGCAGCAGCAGGGTGCTTTTCATGGTGGCGCGATTGGCGCGCTGGCCGATATCGCGGCTGGCTATGCCGCCTTGACCCAGGCGGCGCACGGCATGGAAGTGGTCAGCGTCGAGTACAAGATCAATTTTCTGACCAGCCGTCAAGGTGGCGAGCTGCGCGCCACCGGCCGCGTGCGCAAAGCCGGTCAGCGCATCATTGTTACCAGCGCCGAAGTCATGCATGTGGCCGACGACGGCCTTGAAACCCTTTGCGCCGTGCTGCAGCAAACCGTGATGCCAGTGGCAAAGCACTACTGATCTGAGAATTCGCATTCAATCAAAACCAGGAGACACAACGTGAACAATTTACCCGGACTCAACTTTCAACTCGGTGAAGAGATTGACGCGCTGCGCGATGCGGTGCGCGAATTTGCCCAGGTCGAGATCGCCCCACGTGCCTTTGAGATTGACCGGTCTGACCAGTTTCCGATGGACCTGTGGGAAAAGATGGGGTCGTTGGGCGTGCTGGGCATCACCGTCGGGGAGGAATACGGCGGCGCCAACATGGGTTATCTGGCGCACATGATTGCGATGGAGGAAATATCGCGTGCCAGTGCGTCGGTCGGCCTGAGCTACGGTGCGCACAGCAACTTGTGCGTGAACCAGATCAAGCGCAATGGCACGCCGGCCCAGCGTGCCAAGTACCTGCCCAAACTGATCAGTGGCCAGCACGTGGGCGCGCTGGCCATGAGCGAAACCGGGGCCGGGTCGGATGTCATTTCGATGCGCCTCAAGGCACAGGATCAGGGCGGCTATTACCTCTTGAATGGCAGCAAGATGTGGATCACCAACGGCCCGGATGCCGATACCCTGGTGGTCTATGCCAAGACCGAGCCTGAACTCGGTGCGCGCGGGGTCACCGCCTTTTTGATCGAAAAGGGCATGAAGGGATTTTCCATTGCGCAAAAGCTCGACAAGCTGGGCATGCGCGGCAGCCATACTGGTGAGTTGGTGTTTCAAAATGTCGAAGTGCCGGAGTCGCACATCCTCGGTGGCCTGAACATGGGCGCCAAGGTGCTGATGAGCGGGTTGGACTACGAGCGCGCCGTGCTCACCGGCGGGCCGCTAGGCATCATGCAAAGCGTGATGGACAACGTGGTGCCGTACATTCACGACCGCAAGCAGTTTGGCCAGAGCATTGGCGAATTCCAGTTGGTTCAGGGCAAGGTCGCCGACATGTACACCGTGCTGCAGGCGGGTCGGTCATTTGCCTACACGGTGGCCAAAAACCTCGACATGCTGGGGCAAGAGCATGTGCGCCAGGTGCGCAAGGACTGTGCTTCGGTGATTTTGTGGTGCGCTGAAAAAGCCACCTGGATGGCCGGCGAAGGGGTGCAGATTTTTGGCGGCAATGGCTACA
>DAOSLL010000551.1:0-3306 GCA_035368905.1 Rhodoferax sp. | reverse complement strand
TATTGCTGGCAAGCAGTGCAGCTTCAACCCGCTTACGCTCTGTGATGTTGGTGTTGGTTCCGATCATGCGAAGCGGCTTCCCACTTCCATCTCTTTGGACAACGAGACCACGCCCCAGCATCCATTTCGCACTGCCATCGTTGCAGATGACGCGATGCTCGCTGTTGTAGTTGGGTGTCTGCCAGTCCAAATGAGACTGCACTTCCGCCAAAACACGATCTTTGTCTTCCGGATGCAAGTGAGAGGCCCACACCAAAGGATTGCTGCCAATGTCACTGCTCTCCAAACCCAGCATGGCTTTCCAGCGTTCGCTGTAGAAAGCCTGGTTGTTTTGAATGTCCCAGTCCCACAAACCGTCACCCGGACCGTCAATGGCAAATCGCCAGCGGTACTCACTTTCACGCAAGTCTTTTTCGACTTTCTTTCGTTCCGTGATGTCACGCGCCGCAGCGAAGACACCCATGACATTGCCCTGAGCATCACGGTACAGGCTGGCGTTGTAAAGGACATCCGTGATCTTGCCAGTGACATGACGCATCGCCAGCGGGTAGTCAGTCACTGAGCCTTGCTTGAACACCTGTTGATACCCCTCACGGGCTTTCTGCGGATCGGTGAAGTAGTTGGCAAAGTCACTGCCGATCAGCTCGTCCCGGTTTGCGCCAGATACTTTTTCCGTGGCATTGTTGACGTCAGTGATCTTGCCTTGCGCGCTGATCGTCACTAGCGGATCAAGACTCGCTTCGATCAAGCTGCGGGCGTATTGCGATGCAGCTTGGGTCGCTTTTTCCGCATTCTTGTGTTCGGTGATGTCCTTGAACAGGACGGCGACCAAGTAGCTGCCGGGCGCGCCGATCCGGAAGGCGTAGACATCGAACCAGAGCTCACCCAACGCTTTCACTTCGTCCTGGAACCGGATCGGCTTGCCCGTCCGGGCAACTTCACCGTAGGTCTTGAACCAAAACGGTTCAATATCCGGTGCCAGTTCGCGAATCCTTTTCCCAGTGGCTCCGGGTAGCCCATTTTGCTTTTCGAAAGCTGGATTCACTTCCACGAAGCGCCAGTCGATCGGGTTTTCCTGCTCGTCATAAATCAACTCGATAAGGCAAAAGCCTTCATCAATTGATTTGAATAGTGTGAAGTAGCGCTCTTCAGTGTGCGCCAGCGCTTTGGCGGCACGGTCGTGGGTTTGGCGCAGCTTATAGCGCTCAATCGAATTTTCAATGGCGCGGCGCAAGCTCTGCTCGTTGGTCCAGCTTTTACCGATGTAGTCTTGCGCCCCGGCTTGCAATACGTTTGGCCCGTCACTGCCATCTATATCGTCCCAGCCCGTCATAACCACTACGGGACACGGTGGCATGCCCGACGCGCCGCAAAGGGCGCTCAGCCATTGCGTGCCGTCGATGTCAGGCAAATGAAAGTCTAGCAACACGCAGTCAAACAGCGGCCCTGTGCCTGAGAGGCTCTGCGCCTGATTGTCCAGAAACATTTGCAAACCGGTTGCACCGAGTTCGGCCTCGGCGAAGCGGCAGGTGCGCCCAGACCCCGCAATCAACATGCGCCTGAATTCGGCCCGGTCATCGGGGTTGTCGTCAATGATCAGGATGTGCCAGTGTGTGGGAGGGCTCATTACCGCTCCAATGTTTGAGCGGTAGGCAACACCACGCTGCCTAGCCAGTAGTTCAACAAGGTTTGCAGCACCAACAGATGTTCACTGTGGCTCACCGGCTTGACGTGGTAGGCATTGGCCCCGTGGCCATAGCAAAAATCCACATCACGCGGGTTGGCGGAGGTGCTCAAGACCACCAGTGGAATGGCGTTGAGCTGGGGGTCTGCGTGAATGTGCTCCAGTGCGCTGCGACCATCCCCGTGTGGGGTATTGAGGTCTAGCAGCACCAGCGCGACTTGCGTTATGGGGTGGCCGGCAGTGCCTCGCAGCAGTCGCAGGCAGTCGTCGCCCGTCAGAACCCGGCGTATCTCGTGTTGGATACCGGCCAGCCGGGCAGCGGTGAGCACGGTGTCAAAGTCTTCGTCCGAGTCTTCCACCACCAAAACCGGATGCGCCCTGCGCAGGCGACTCACGGCTGCAACATGGGCTGTGGATTGAAATGTGTCGGCGCCGCTCACAGGGAGTCCTTGTACGTTCCGGGCAGTGTGAAGTAAAAGCAACTGCCCTGGCCCGGTGTCGATTCCAGCCAGATAGCGCCGCCGTGGCGCTGCACCACTTTTTGCACCACGGTCAGGCCCGCGCCCATGCCGCCGCCAAATTCGTCGCGCCCATGCAGGCGCTTGAACATCCGAAAGATTTGGTCAAAATGCCGTTGCTCAATGCCAATGCCATCGTCGCGTACGCCGTAAATGATCTGCCCCTGGGCCTGTCGGGGTACGTTCTGGTGCGCTGATTCATCGGAGGCTGCGAAGTAGATCAGCTCCACCCATGGTTGGTCGTTCAGGTTGTACTTGATGGCGTTGCTGACCAGATTGCTGAAAATCTCACGCACCCGCACCGGGTTGCATTCAATGGTGGGCAAAGGCCTAGGGATGCTGATGCGGCAGGTGGCCTCGTGTTTGCGCACGCCAATCATCTCCAGCGCGTCTTCCACCAACTCATTCAGGTCGACCGCCTCAAACTCCAAATTGGTCCGGCCAACCCGAGAGAAGTGCAGCAGCGAGTTGAGCAGGCTGTCCATGCGCAGGGTCAGGCGCATCAGGCTGTCAAGGCGCTGGCGGTCTTCTGGCGTGGGGGTTTGTGTGCTCTCCAATAACTGGTGAGCGTATCGGTGGATGCCACGCAGCGGCTCTTTGAGATCATGGGAAGCAACGTAGGCAAATGCATCTAGCTCTTCGTTACTGGCAGTTAGGTCGATGTTTTGTTCTGTCAGCTTTACCGTTTGCGAAATCACCAACTCCATCACCAATTGGCGCAGGCGCAACGCAGATTCAACTTCCAGCGCACTCCAGGGCAAGGAGCGCTCTTGCACCGACTCAATGAACAACTCGAACGAGCGCCGCGGTGTCAGCCGCATGCCGTTGGGGCCGACGACTTGCGGCTTGTCTGCCGGGTTGCCAGCCCAAGAGATGGTTTGCTGCGTTTGGGGCCTGAACCACAGGATAAGGTCACGCCGCAGCCGCGACACGCGCACCGCAATCACGCCGCTTGCAACATTGGCAATCGCCCGTCCGTCGGGATAGTCGCGGGCCAGGCTGTCGGTGACGTAGGCCGGGCGTTCGCTGGAGTCAAAGTCGGGCCGGGCGTTGAGCCACTCCGCCAGCGCGTCGAGCTGCTCCACCGTGGGTGTATTGCCTGCG
>DAOSLL010000550.1:0-3322 GCA_035368905.1 Rhodoferax sp. | reverse complement strand
TGAAGCGGGTTCGCGCGTAGTGGCCGGTGGCAATTTTTTCGGCCCCTAGCCGCATCGCGTGGTCCAGAAAGGCCTTGAACTTGATCTCTGCGTTGCACATGATGTCGGGGTTGGGTGTGCGGCCACTGCTGTACTCACGTAAAAAACCTGCAAACACCCGGTCTTTGTACTCTGCGGCAAAGTTGACGTGCTCGATCTCGATGCCAATCACATCCGCCACGGCCGCGGCATCGACAAAGTCAACATTCGATGAGCAATAGGCGTTGTCATCATCGTCTTCCCAATTCTTCATGAAGATGCCCACCACCTCATGCCCCTGCTGCTTGAGCAGCCAGGCCGTGACGGCCGAGTCCACCCCGCCGCTGAGTCCGACCACGACACGGCGATGAGGGTCGCTGGCAGTCATGCGATGCCTCGGCGGACCAGTTGATGGCCATGCACCGATGGGTCGGTATGAATCAGGGTCAGCGGAAAACCCTGCCCGGCCAGGTAATCTTCCATGCAGCGCAACACCAGCGGACTGCGATGCCGATCGGCGCTGGCCCGGACTTCGTCGGCGCTCAACCACAAGGTGCGAACAATGCCGGTGTCAAGCGTTCTGCCCACCTGCAACGGCCCGAGCCTGCCGTAAAACGCAAAACGCAGATAAGTGACATCTTGCGCGGCCTCAGTTGCCTGCGCCGGACGCGCGAATCGCGACATGTACACGCCCAGCAGAACGGTGGGCACAAACAAATGCATGGTTTCCTCCAGTGTTTCGCGCTGGCACGCCTGCGTCAGGCTTTCCCCCTCATCGAGGTGACCGGCCGGGTTGTTGAGCCTCAAACCTTCAGAGGTGTGTTCTTCCACCAACAGGAATTTGCCGTCTTGTTCAATGATCGCCGCCACTGTGGTGCTGGGTTTCCATCGTGTGTTCATGCCTGATTATCCAAAAGTCTGTCAGACCAGGAATACCTGACTGCATACAAGGTGCCTCAGAAAATGCAAAAAACTGATGTAAGCTCGCGCACTTCAAATAAATCCGAGGAGTCGCCCCCATGCAAGCGAGTGCCACTACTGATGGCTCATCAGGTAAAGTTGTTGTTGCCTCTACGACAGAGGTTGTGAAACCGGTGCAGCGCATCGGAGTACCCCGAGAGGTATTCCCTGGCGAAAAACGTGTTGCCACCGTGCCAGAGGTGGTCGAAAAACTGATCAAGCTCGGGTTCGCGGTGTCGGTCGAGTCGGGTGCGGGGGATGCCGCCAACTTCTCTGACGACACCTATCGCGCCGCCGGTGCCCAGATTGTCGATGGCGCTGCCAGGCTTTGGGCCGAGTCAGACATCGTGTTCAAGGTGTGTGTGCCAACCGCTGCCGAGATCGACCTGATGCGAGAAGGCGGCATCCTGATTGGCTTCATCTGGCCCGCGCAAAACCCGGAATTGATGCAGCAGCTCACGGCCAAGAAAGCGACCGTGCTGGCCATCGACTCGCTGCCCCGCATGCTCAGCCGGGCCCAGAAAATGGACGCACTGACCTCCCAGGCTGGTGTGGCAGGCTACCGTGCTGTCGTCGAAGCCGCCAACGCCTTTGGCCGCTTCTTTGCCGGACAGATCACGGCGGCGGGCAAGGTCCAGCCCGCCAAGGTCTTCATTGCCGGTGCCGGTGTGGCTGGCCTGGCAGCGATAGGCACTGCCGTTGGCCTGGGTGCCATCGTGCGTGCCAACGACACCCGTGCCGAAGTGGCCGACCAGGTCATCTCGATGGGCGGCGAATTCGTCAAGGTTGATTATGAGGAAGAAGGCGGCGGCGGCGGCGGCTATGCCAAGGTGATGAGCGAGGGCTTCCAGCAGGCCCAGCGCGACATGTACGCCAAGCAGGCCAGGGAGGTGGACATCATCATCACCACCGCGCTGATTCCCGGCAAGCCCGCACCCAAGCTCATCACTGCCGAGATGGTCAAGAGCATGAAACCCGGCAGCGTGATCGTTGACATGGCGGCTGAACGGGGCGGCAACTGCGAGTTGACCGAGCCCGGCCTGGCCGTGGTCAAGCACGGCGTGACCATCGTCGGCTATACCGACCTGGCCTCGCGTCTTGCCAAGCAGTCATCAACGCTGTACGCCACCAACCTGTTTCGCCTGGCAGAAGAGTTGTGCAAGACCAAGGATGGCGTGGTGAACGTCAACATGGAGGACGATGCCATCCGCGGCCTGACCGTCACCAAGGAAGGCAGCATCACCTGGCCACCACCGGCACCCAACCTGCCGGCTGCTGCAACTGCGCCTGCAAAGCCTGCCGCAGCACCTGCGGCCAAGAAGGGTGGCCACGGGCACGGCGGCGCCAGCGAGCCGATGGCCGGCAGCAAGCTTGCGATCATGTTTGGTGTGGCAGCAGCCTTGTTCTGGCTGGTGGGTGCGAGTGCACCGCCGGCATTTTTGTCGCACTTCACGGTGTTTGTGCTGGCCTGCTTTGTCGGCTACATGGTGGTGTGGAACGTCAAGCCTGCCTTGCATACCCCGCTGATGAGCGTGACCAACGCCATCAGCAGCATCATCGCGATTGGTGCCCTGGTGCAGATTTCACCAATGGGCGGTGCCGTGGACCGGCCCAATGAGCTGATCACCTGGGTTGCAGGTGCCGGCATTGTGCTGACTGCCATCAATATGTTCGGCGGCTTTGCCGTCACCCAGCGCATGCTGGCGATGTTTCGCAAATAAGGGAGGCAATTCATGTTTACCACAGAACTGGCAACCGTCTCCTACATTGGAGCGACGATTCTTTTCATCTTGAGCCTGGGCGGTTTGTCGAACCAGGAAACCGCCTTGCGCGGCAATCTCTATGGCATGGTCGGCATGACCATTGCTGTGCTGGCGACCGTTTTTGGCCCCCAGGTCACCGGTGCCGGCATCCCCTGGATCATTGGTGCCATGGTGATCGGCGGCAGTATCGGCTTGTACGCAGCACGCACCGTGCAAATGACACAGATGCCCGAATTGGTGGCACTGATGCACAGCATGGTGGGCCTGGCCGCGATGTTGGTGGGCTTTTCCACCTTCATCGACCCGGAGGCTTCCAAGGGATTTGTCGGTGCCGCCAAGTCAATTCATGAAATGGAGATCTACATCGGCATCCTGATTGGCGCGGTGACCTTCTCCGGCTCCATCGTGGCCTTTGGCAAGCTCTCGGGCCGCATCGGCGGCAATCCGCTGCTGCTGCCGGCACGGCATTGGCTCAATCTGCTGGGTCTGCTGGTGGTGATCTGGTTTGGCCGCGAGTTCATGAATGCCCACAGTATTTCCGAAGGCATGACCCCGCTGATCATCATGACGGTGATCGCCCT
>DAOSLL010000549.1:0-3334 GCA_035368905.1 Rhodoferax sp. | reverse complement strand
GGCTATCAGGCCGCGGTTTTGAGCCATCTTTGCACCGAGGTGTATTCGATGGAACGGCTGCGTGGTTTGCACGACAAGGCACGCGACAATTTGCGGCATTTACGACTTGCCAATGTTCACCTGCTTTTCGGCGATGGCATGGTTGGCTACCCAAAGGGCGCTCCGTATGCCGGTATCATTTCTGCCGCGGGCGGGGAAGCGGTGCCTCAGGCCTGGCTCGATCAATTGGCAGTTGGCGCGCGTCTGGTGGCACCGGTCGCTGGCGGTGCCGCAGGTTCCGGGGCCCAGTCGCTGGTCGTGATTGAAAAAACCCCGCTGGGTCTGCGCCAGACGGTGATGGAAGCAGTTCGTTTCGTCCCCTTAAAATCCGGGGTTGCTTGATCGGGATATACAAATATGATTTTTATGAAACGCCAGTTTGGCTTGACAGCGTTGGCCGTGTTGTCTGCATTGACGCTGGCCGCTTGCAGTTCCACCAGCCTCAATCGTGCACCGGTTGAAGATCGCACGACGCGACCGACTGCGCCGCTTGCCGCAGGTTCAACCACCGATCTGGCACCGGTCAAGTTGCCGCAGGGCTATGAAAACGCCGGTAAGCCTGGCTATTACACGGTCAAGCCAGGTGACACTTTGCTGCGGATTTCTCTGGAGAATGGCCAGTCGATGCATGACGTGGCACGCTGGAGCCACGTTGAAAACCCCAACCGCATCGAAGTGGGTCAGGTATTGAGGGTGGTGCCACCGGCAGCCGGTGAGGTGGTGATCAAACCCATTGCAAAACCAACTGTGACGGCCAGCGCTGCAGGCTTGGCCGCGAGCGCCGCTGCCGCGCCAGCTTCTGTCGCCAGTGCCCCGGTGGCTGCTGTCAAACCAGCAGCGACCGATAGTGAAATCAATTGGGTGTGGCCAGCCGGCGGCGTGGTCTTGGCTGGTTTTGATGAGCTCAAGAACAAGGGTCTGGACATTGGCGGTGTCGCCGGTGAGCCGGTGATAGCGGCTGCCGACGGACGGGTCGTCTATGTTGGTGCCGGGCTGCGGGGCTACGGCAACCTGATCATTCTCAAGCACGACAATGTATTTCTGAGCGCCTATGCGCACAATCAAACCTTGCTGGTCAAAGAAGATCAGGCAGTGCAAAAGGGGCAAAAGATTGCCGAAATGGGGAGCAGCGATGCAGATCGGGTGAAACTTCACTTTGAGGTGCGTCGCCAGGGCAAGCCGGTTGATCCTGTCAAGTATCTGCCACCCCGGTAGAACTGTTTTGGCTTGCGACCCGGTTCAAGCCGGGCAACTGGCGTTTGCTGAGAATTGCATGACTGAAAAAACTGATGCGTCTGCCAAAGATGCTGCCCCCCCGGACTGGCTCTTGGTCGAATCGCTTGATCTTGATGCACAAGGCGTGGCCCATAAAGCCGACGGCAAGGTGGTTTTCATTGAGGGTGCTTTGCCATTTGAGCTTGTCAGCGCCAATATCAACCGCCACAAAAATAACTGGGAGCAGGGCACACTGACTGCGGTTCACCGTTCGTCGTCGCAACGCGTCGAGCCGCATTGCCCGCATTTTGGCTTGCACACCGGGGCTTGCGGCGGTTGCAAGATGCAGCATTTGCACATCGCTGCGCAGGTCGCTGTGAAGCAGCGGGCGCTGGAAGACAATCTGTGGCATTTGGGCAAGGTCAAGTGCGGACAAATACTCAGACCGATCGAGGGTCCGACCTGGGGCTATCGGTTCCGTGCGCGCTTGTCAGTGCGCTTTGTGCGCAAAAGGGGCACCGTGCTGGTCGGGTTTCATGAGCGCAAGAGCCGTTATGTGGCTGACATGCAGGTTTGTCCGGTGCTGCCGCCCCATGTGGATGCCCTGCTGATGCCCTTGCGCGCCTTGGTATTCGGGATGGAAGCGGCTGAAACCTGCCCGCAAATTGAATTGGCCTGCGGTGACACGGTCACCGCGCTGGTGCTGCGCCACCTGGAGCCGCTGAGTGTGGCCGATCTGGAACGCTTGCGGGAATTTGCCCGGCAACACCACGGTGTGCAATGGTGGCTACAGGCCAAAGGGCCAGAAACCGTATGCTTGCTGGACCCGCAGGTTGAGCCATTGCGCTACGCGCTGCCAGAATTTGGCATTGTCATGCCGTTCAAGCCGACCGATTTCACCCAGGTCAACCCGCATATCAACCGGGTGCTGGTGTCACGCGCGCTTGGCCTGCTTGATGTACGTCGCACTGAGCGGGTAATTGACTGGTTTTGCGGGCTTGGCAATTTCACCCTGCCGATTGCCACCCAGGCGCGTGAAGTGCTTGGGCTGGAGGGCAGTGAAGCCCTGGTCGCTCGTTCCCGCGAAAATTATGTGAATAACAGTGCTCCAGCCCATGCGCGACGTGCGCTGTCAGCTACTACATTTGTAGCAAGAAATCTATTTGAAATGACACCCGAGGTGCTGGTGGCAGATGGCATTGCTGACAAATGGCTGGTCGATCCGCCTCGGGAAGGGGCCTTTGCGCTGGTGCGATCACTGGCCGATTTGCATCAACAGCGTCTTGGTACATCTGACGGTACAGCGACGCCCGGCGCAGCGGGCTGGCAACCGCCCAAGCGCATTGTTTACGTCAGTTGCAACCCGTCAACCCTGGCAAGAGACGCGGGCCTGCTGGTGCATCAGGCAGGTTATCGGTGCTCTGCGGCAGGTGTTGTCAACATGTTTCCGCACACCGCCCACATTGAGAGTGTGGCTGTTTTCGACCTTCAGGCGTGACATCCGGCCCCGCAATCAAAGGGGCCGCATCACACTGCCTGGCGCAGGCCGACCGCTTCAGTGTGCAGCGGCCTTGGCTTTCGGCTTGGCTTTGGTATCTTCAACGACTTCCTCACCCGGTGCAGGTGCAGCAACCGGTGCTGGCAGAGCAATTTCAGCGCGCAAACCTTCGAGTTTGTTCTCCCGCATGTACTCGTCCATTTCACGCCAGCCGGCATAGATCGATGCCTTGTTGACCCCCTTATTGAGGGTGTAGCAGTCTTCAATGCTGCGCAAACCATGGCGGCATGCGCCACCAGTGGCTTTGGCATCGGCCTCTTTCTGGGCAATTCTCGGGTCCGGGCCCAGACCGAGCAGATCACAGGCCGACAGCAGCAAGGCTATGAAAATGATCAGCAAATGTTTGGACATGACGAAAAGGTTAAAGAGTAATGCCAACGAAATTATGTAGCTGATTCGACCATCAATGAATATCAGCAAAGCAATAAAAAAGGCCCCTAAGGGCCTTCCTGTTCAGCCGATTGGGCCTAAGGATGTGGTCAGAAATAACTTCCCCTATTTGCACCGGCGGATTTGGGCGCA
>DAOSLL010000548.1:0-3335 GCA_035368905.1 Rhodoferax sp. | reverse complement strand
GCCCTGATGACGCTGCTCGATGCCACCCTGGCTGCAGCGGCGCGCAGCGTGCAAAAAGAGGTCGGCATGGTGACCATCGAGATGAAAACCAGTTTCATGCGGCCAGCGCGTGGTCCGCTGGTGGCCAAGGGGCATCTGCTGCACCGCACCGCCACACTGGGGTTTACCGAGGCCACGGTCTTTGACGCGCATGGCAGGGCGTGTGCCCATGCCACCGGCACCTACAAGTTTGTGCGTCGCCTGGCCACCGGGCCGAAAAGCATCAACGATTTGCAGCCGATTCCGACCGATTGACCAACAAAAGCATCAAAACAGCCTGTAGCCCCCGTGGATACTGCGCTGACAGCTCTTTATTAAATAGCACACATGTGTTCACCTGGAGTACCCTCATGCCCATTAACCAACAAATCTTGCTCGACAACCGCCCGCAGGGCGAGGCAGTGGCCAGCAATTTCAGGCAAGTCAGCAGCCCGACCCCGGAGCTGCTGGACGGCCAGGTGCTGGTGCGCCACCACTACCTCAGCCTGGACCCCTACATGCGCGGGCGCATGAACGATTCCAGGAGCTACACCGCGGCCCAGCCGCTTGGTGTCGTGATGGGCGGCGGTACCGCCGGCGAGGTGATCGAATCCAGGCATGCCAAGTTTGCCATTGGCGACCTGGTGGTCGGCATGGGCGGCTGGCAGCAATACAGTGTGGTCAATGCCAGTGAACCGGGTGCCCTGCGCAAGGTCGATACCCGCCATGTTCCGCTCAGTGCCTATCTGGGTGCGGTTGGCATGCCGGGGGTGACGGCCTGGTACGGTCTGGGCAAGATCATTGAACCCAAGGCCGGCGAAACCATGGTGGTGAGCGCTGCCACCGGTGCCGTGGGCAGCGCTTTTGCCGCCTTGAGCAAGGCGCGCGGCTGCCGCACCGTGGGCATTGCTGGCGGGCCGGACAAATGCCAATACGCCGTGGCTGAACTCGGCTTTGATGCCTGCATTGACTACAAGCTGCACGCCAATGCCGGTTCGCTGTCGAAAGCACTTAAAGAAGCCTGCCCGAACGGCATTGACGGCCATTTCGAGAACGTCGGTGGCATGGTGCTGGACGCGGTGCTGGGTCGCATGAATGCTTTTGGCCGCATCGCCGTGTGCGGCATGATTGCCGGTTATGACGGTGCACCGCTGCCGTTAAGCCACCCGGCGCTGATCCTGGTCAGCCGTCTCAAGGTGCAAGGGTTTATCGTCACCGAGCACATGGATGTCTGGCCCGAGGCGCTGGCCGAACTGGGCGCGCTGGTGGCCAGCGGCAAATTGCGCCCCCGCGAGTCAATTGCCCAGGGCATTGAGTCAGCACCCGAGGCGTTTCTGGGTTTGCTCAAGGGGCGCAACTTTGGCAAGCAACTGGTCAAGCTGATCTGACCGGCGCGCGGCGCTTACCGGAGCCTTGGACCATGACAAACCTCATCCTGCACCATTACCCGATGTCACCGTTTTCGGAAAAAATCCGCGCGGTGCTGGGTTTCAAACAACTCGCCTGGCAGTCGGTCATCATCCCGACCATCATGCCCAAGCCCGATTTGCTGGCGCTGACCGGTGGCTACCGCAAGACACCGGTGCTGCAAATCGGTGCCGACATCTACTGCGACACCGCGCTGATCTGTGACGTGCTGGAGCAGATCGCCCCGACACCGACGCTTTACCCGGCACCCGTCAAGGGGCTGGCGCTGGTGCTGGCCCAGTGGGCTGACAATGAGCTGTTCTGGGCGGCCATGGGGCACAACCTGAAGCGCCCGGGCATCGCGCAGTTGTTCGCCGGGCAAGCGCCAGAAGTCGCCAAAGCGTTTGGGGCCGACCGCTCTGCCATGGCGCAAGGCATGGCGCGGCCGCGACCGGCCGATGCCACCGTGGCCTACCGCTCTTACCTGCGCCGCCTGTCGGGCATGCTCGCCGGGCAGGACTTTTTGCTCGGCAGTGCGCCTTGCGTGGCGGACTTTGCCGCTTACCACCCGCTGTGGTTCACGCTCACCCAGACGCCGGTGATGGCCGACATTTTGCAGGCTACGTCTTTGGTGCGGGCCTGGCTGGACCGCATGGCGGCTTTTGGTCACGGCCAGTCCAGCCCTTTGACTGCTACAGAGGCAATAGCTGTCAGCGCTACAGGGACTAGGGCTAAAGGCCAATTTGATGCTTTTTTTCAGGACGACCACGGGATTGCGCTGGGCAGCCGGGTCAGCATCACGCCAGAGAGTTTTGGCACTGAGCCCAGCGTTGGCGAACTCATCGCGGCCAGCCGCACCCGATATACCTTGCGCCATGAAGATCCGCGTGCCGGTGTGCTGCACGTGCATTTTCCGCGCGTCGGGTATGCACTCAAACTGGAGCCTGCAGCATGACCTTCAAACTCTGGAGCATTGGCGGGGGCACTCGCTCGAACGCGCTGGTATGGCGATTGCTGGCTTTCGATGACCTGCGGGTGTCCGAACTTTATGCGGTGCTGCGCCTGCGCAGCGAGGTGTTTGTGGTCGAGCAGCAGTGCGTCTTTCATGACATGGACGGCTATGACCCGCAAGCCATGCATCTGCTGGGGGTGCAACATGGCCAATTGCAGGCCTATGCGCGCTGTTTTGAAGCCGGTATCAAGTTTCCCGAGGCCAGCTTTGGCCGGGTGCTGGTGCGCCAGAGCGCGCGTGGCACCGGCTTGGGGCACACGCTGATTGAGCAGACCGTGACCGCCATCAGCCAGCTCTGGGGTCCGCGACCGATTCGCATCGGCGCGCAACTGCAGTTGGCCGCCTTTTATGGCAAACATGGCTTTGAAGATGCTCGCAAGCCCTATATGGAAGACGGCATTGAGCATCTGGAAATGATTCGCCCGGACTGAATGGGCAGCACCGCAGATTCATTGACGTGTTGATCAATCACTTCGCCATCTGGCCCGTCGGGTTTGCGCGCAATGTGCCGTTGCCAATTGCCAGCAGTTCGTTTCACCACAAGGGTCACGAGAATTTTTTTCCACCATAGTCTGACCGGAGACCGCCTTGATCACTGATTTCAAACACAAAACTGCTGTGCTGACCGGTGCTGGCTCCGGCTTTGGGCTGGAGATGGCACGTCTTGGCGCGCGCCTGGGCATGAACCTGGTGCTGGTTGACGTGCAGCAAGACGCGCTGGATGCAGCGCAGGCCGAACTCGTCGCTGCCGGTGCCGAGGTACTGGCGGTAAGGCTCGATGTGTCGCAAGCCGCCGAGGTTGAGGCACTGGGGCGGGTTGTCTTCGAGCGCTTTGGCGCACCGCATCTGGTGTTCAACAACGCCGGGGTCTTCGCCTCCTGCCTGACCTGGGAAGCCT
>DAOSLL010000547.1:0-3337 GCA_035368905.1 Rhodoferax sp. | reverse complement strand
CGCCACCACCGCCTTTGAGCGCTGCAAGTCCCTGGTTAAGGCTGCTGGGCTGGCAGGCCCGGGGGAGGTTCGCGTTAACAAGGCCGGATGCCTGGACCGCTGCACCGCCGGACCGGTCGCCGTGGTGTATCCTGAGGGGGTATGGTATAGCTACGTGGACGATGCCGACATTGACGAGATCGTCGAGTCGCACCTAAAAAACGGCCATGTGGTGCAGCGCCTGCTAACACCGACCCATCTGGGACGATAGTTTCTGATCAGGACTTGCGCAAAAGAGCCTCTGCATCGTTGCGTTGCCATAGAACCGTTGCTTCCTGTGGCAACGTGTATCGCCAGAGCAATTTTGCGTCACTCTTATTATTGAACCTTTTTGTGCTCTAGCCCTTATCTATCAAGCGCTGGTAGCTATAACATTTATATCAACTTCTGATGCTTGCTGGTTTCCAGTGGGCAAACCAATGCATATGAAAAAAATCTTATTGGCCTGGTTCGCTGTCGCGTGTTTTTCTGCAGCAGCCCAGGCACCTCAAGCCCCAGAAATTGCGGCTCGTTCTTATTTGCTGCTCGATGTGACTGCGGATCAAATCCTGGCGCAAAAAGACATTGATGCGCCAGTAGAGCCTGCATCGCTGACCAAGCTGATGACGGCCTACCTGGTGTTTGATGCCCTGCGCAGCAAGAAAATTGACCTCAAACAGACTTTTCCGGTGAGTGAGCGCGCTTGGAAAATGCCAGGTTCGCGCATGTTCATTGATCCCAAAATGAATGTGCCGGTGGAAGACCTGATCAAGGGCATGATCGTGCAAAGTGGCAACGATGCAACGATTGCGCTTGCTGAAGGCGTGGGTGGTAGCACTGAGCGATTTGTGCAACTGATGAACGATCAGGCCCGGGTGCTGGGCCTGAAAGCGACCATGTACAAGAATCCGGAGGGTCTGACTGAGCCAGGACACACCACCACGGCGCGCGACCTCAGCGTGTTGGCGACGCGCTTGATGCGTGACTTTCCAGACTATGTGGCCTACTATGCCATCAAGAAATACCGCTATATCGGCACGCCGTCTGCCAATGACAGCAACCGTAATCTGTTGCTTTTTCGTGACCCAACGGTTGACGGTTTGAAAACCGGACACACCGAGGCGGCTGGCTATTGTCTGATCGCCACGGCGCACCGCGATGTGCCAGGGGTGGGCAGTCGCCGTCTCTTATCGGTCGTGCTGGGGGCCGCCAGTGAAAACATCCGTGCCAGTGAATCGCAAAAGATGCTGAACTGGGGTTACACCGCTTTTGAGGCGGTAAAGTTGTTTGATGCCAACCAAGCGGTTGTCACCCCCACCGTCTGGAAGGGCAAGGAAGCCAAAGTCGCCTTGGGTCAAACGCGGGCGATTGTGGTGGCCGTGCCCGTTGGAACCGGCAGCAAACTGAGTACTGAGGTCGTTCGCGCCGAGCCGCTGGTGGCACCTTTTGTAAAGGGACAACAAATCGGCCTGCTCAAAATAAGTGGCTCCGGGCAGGTCGTCGCCGAAGTGCCGCTAGTTGCGCTGCAAGGAGTGGAACAGGCTGGAGTGTTGGGTCGCGCCTGGGATGCGATGCGCTTGTGGATCAAATGAATTGTCGGATAAGCCTTTGCCTGATATAGTAGAGGGCTTTTCGGAAATTCCGAAGGGGTTCACGTTTTTGTCTAATTCAAGTTTTTTTAGCGATAAGGGGCATTTTGCGATGTCCAGTCATTAGGAGGCTCAATGCCAACCATCAATCAGTTGATCCGTCAGGGGCGTGCTGTGGAGACCGTCAAGTCCAAAAGCCCGGCGATGGAAAA
This sequence comes from Rhodoferax sp., assembly GCA_035368905.1. Classification (GTDB taxonomy): domain Bacteria; phylum Pseudomonadota; class Gammaproteobacteria; order Burkholderiales; family Burkholderiaceae_C; genus Rhodoferax. Next base: position 1,518 of record DAOSLL010000547.1, on the reverse strand, counting down.
TTCTCCACAGCGTCGCGGAGTGTGCACCCGCGTGTACACCACTACCCCGAAAAAGCCCAACTCGGCTTTGCGTAAAGTTGCCAAAGTTCGCTTGACCAACGGGTTCGAGGTGATTTCTTACATTGGTGGCGAAGGCCACAATCTGCAGGAGCACAGCGTGGTGCTGGTTCGTGGTGGTCGGGTCAAGGACTTGCCCGGTGTGCGCTACCACATTGTGCGTGGCTCGCTTGACTTGCAAGGTGTGAAAGACCGCAAGCAGTCTCGCTCCAAATATGGTGCCAAGCGGCCCAAAGCCAAGTAAGCTAGTCGTTTTTTTTCGGTGTTTGTTTGTTGCGTGGCGCAATGGATGAACGCAGTGGCCCAATGTTCGGGTCGAGTAAGTGAGAGTCTTATTTTTAACTCTCGCGGTGTTGTTGGAAACACCAACTGAAGCAAAAGAGGTAAAGAAATGCCACGTCGTCGCGAAGTTCCCAAACGTGAAATCCTGCCTGACCCAAAGTACGGCAATATCGAGCTGTCTAAGTTCATGAATGTGATCATGGAAGGCGGCAAGAAGGCGGTAGCCGAACGTATCATTTATGGTGCCCTTGAGCAAATCGCCAAGAAGCACCCCGATAAAGATGCGATGGAAGCCTTTACCGTTGCCATCAACAACGTCAAGCCGCTGGTTGAAGTCAAATCCCGTCGTGTTGGTGGTGCCAACTATCAGGTGCCAGTTGAAGTGCGCCCAGTGCGCCGCTTGGCCCTGTCGATGCGCTGGATCAAGGAAGCCGCCCGCAAGCGCGGAGAAAAATCGATGGCGTTGCGCTTGGCCAACGAATTGCTCGAAGCCACCGAAGGCCGTGGTGGTGCCATGAAAAAGCGTGACGAGGTTCATCGCATGGCTGAAGCCAACAAAGCTTTCTCACACTTCCGGTTTTAATACTTTTGACGCAGATCTCAGATAGTCTGAGATCTGCGTGCCAAGTCGCGTACTGCGGCTTGTTGACTTTCAAGATACCGATCACCTAAGGATCCATAATGGCTCGCCATACCCCCATTGAGCGCTATCGCAATATAGGCATTTCAGCCCATATTGACGCTGGTAAAACCACCACCACTGAGCGCGTGCTTTTCTATACTGGTGTGAACCACAAGATCGGTGAAGTGCACGACGGCGCGGCCACCATGGACTGGATGGAGCAGGAGCAAGAGCGTGGTATTACGATCACATCTGCTGCCACAACCTGTTTTTGGAAGGGTATGGACAAATCCTTGCCCGAGCATCGGATCAATATCATTGATACCCCTGGTCACGTTGACTTCACCATTGAAGTTGAGCGCTCCATGCGTGTGCTAGACGGTGCCTGCATGGTCTATTGCGCCGTTGGTGGTGTGCAGCCTCAATCCGAGACGGTTTGGCGGCAGGCGAACAAGTACAAGGTGCCACGTCTGGCCTTTGTGAACAAGATGGACCGCACCGGTGCCAACTTCTTCAAGGTTGTAGAGCAGATGAAATTGCGCCTGAAGGCCAGTCCC
>DAOSLL010000546.1:0-3340 GCA_035368905.1 Rhodoferax sp. | reverse complement strand
TTCGCCACGGCGGTTGCGCGGCTCGTCAGTTTCGTCAGGTGTGGCAACCTGCGGGCTGCGTTCACCATAGGACTCCATCGTTATGACCAGGTCCTTCAGGCCCTTTTGCTGAAAAAGCTTGGCGATGGACTTTGCGCGCTGAAGGCCTAAAGCATCGTTGCGCTTGTTTGTACCAACCGTGTCGGTGTGGCCGACCAGCCAGATATCGAGCGTCTTTCGCGTGCGGGCTCTGGCCAGAAGGTCAGGTAGCAGCGCCCTTGATGCTTTGGTAAGCTGTGTGCCGCCTCGCGCAAAGTACAGTACAAACTGCTCTGGTATCGGCGGGCGTGCTGCAATGGCTGCCTTGAAATCGCGGTCGAGTTGCTGTTTGCTCACCACCACTTCAACGGGCATTGCACCACCATCCATCGACACCACCTGGCCGGCTTGGGTCAAAGTTTGCTGGCCGTCCTTGCCTTGCACCATCACCCGGCCGATAGTTCCGTCTGGACTAGGGATCAGCATCACGTAAGAGCCTGGACCTTTGGCAGGGGCTAGTCTGGCCTTGATCGCATCCACGGTATCAACTTCAGTCTCGTCGGGTGGACACAGGTCAGACGGATCAATGCCCGTGCGATCCTGGCCGACATCCTTCGCGGCTGGAACATCGGTGCGGTCGGCACCAAGGGTGGCAACCAACCTGCCCATGCCAGCCAAAGTGCGCGCCTGTGCACCAATCTGGTCGTAGTGCGCGTTGATGTAGGCACGAGTTGCGTCAAAGAACTCTGTCTGGCTGTTCAGCAGGTCAAGCAGCGTGCGCTGGCCGATGTCAAACTGCTGGCGGTAGGCTTCGCGTGATTTTTCCGTCGCAAGACGCTGCTGATCCTTGTATTTCTGCTGCTCGGTCAAGGCCCGGACGTTGCTAAACGCGACTGACAAGGTTTGGCGCACATCGCGGCAGGTGCTGTCCTGACGCTCGCGCGCCTGGTTTTTCTGATCTGTTGCCTGGTTCTTGCGCGCATTGTCGGAACCACCCCTGTAAAGGTTGCCATTCAATGCCAACCCGATACCCTCGACACGGGTCCTTCCTGTTATACCGTCGGTGTTCTTGTCCCGGCTGGCGGATGCATTGAGGTCGAGACGCGGCAGAAACGCTGCCTTGCGTGACGCAATGGACTGCTGGCTGGCGCGCATGTTCTCCAATGCTGCATTGAGCGTCGGGTTGCCCTGCAGGCCATCACGCAAAAGCGCATCAACTGACACCGGCATGGTTCCCAGCTTGAACTGATCAGGCAGTGTTGGCAAGACGGTCGGCGGAGATTCTCCAATCACGCGCAGATAACGCGCGCTTGCGTTGTGCAAGTTGCTCAGTTCGGTCACCAGACTGGCCTCTGCCAGTGCCAGGCGACCGTTGGCCTGTTCCGCATCGGCACCGCGCCTCAGGCCGGACTTGGCACCTTCCTCAAGCTTCAGGGCGGACTGCTTGTGCTCGGCATAATTGTCGGTACCAACCTGCACCAGCTCACGATAGCGAACCACATCTGCATAGGCCAGCACCGCCTCCAGGGCAATAGCTTCTGAAACTTCAGCCAATTCGTAATAGCGCCCCAACCTTACAAATCCCAGGCGTTTAACCTCATGGGCGGTGAACCTGCCATCAAACAACATCTGGTTCAGGGTGATATTTGCCGTGCGAAAACTGTATTTGCCGTAGTCCGCGATCGGTGTCACGCGGTTTTCTCGGCCCATTGAGCTGGCTAGGTCGATTTGGGGCAGAAACCCACCGCGCAGCGCATCCTGCTCATTGTTGGCAGCCTTAAAGCCGTTCCAGCGGGCTTGCACTTCAGGGTTGGTTAACACGGCCTTGCGGGCAGCTTGCAACAATGGCTCGGGAAGCACCTGTGCTTGACCCGCATAACTGACCATGAGCGCCAAGGCCAAAGCTGTCAGTCTGGTTCTTAAGTACATGAGGGACCCTGAAAAAATAAAGAACTGGCAGTCGGCAACGCCGTTGGATACTGTCGTTCTAATGCGCTAATTGACGGCTGCCGGTGCTTCGACCTTGACAAGAAACTGGGTACCGCGCACACCAATGGTGCCGGTTGGGGTCTTGACGTTCACCGCATCAGGTTTGAGCTTGGCAATGACTCCCGAGACGTAATTCAGGCTGCCTTTGTCCAACCGGGCACCGAGTTTTAGCTTCCCCTCAGTAGGGGCGAAAAGGTACTCGTCGACGGTCAATTCAGTATCAGGGCCAAACGACATCAGGGTGTTGTCCCTGAAAGTTACACCCATGGATGCAGCCCGGGCGGTCTTTAGCAGGCTACCCAGATAGACAACGGTGCCAATCTGCGCCTTGGTGCGTTGCCCTGCGGTTGAAACCCAGGCCTCGCCGCTCACTGTTTTGACAGCACCGACCGGTTCTTGTTGAGCCGAGCAAATCAGGGAAGTGCCGACAAGCATGAGACCCACGCATTGGGGGAAAATTTTCCAGATCTTGCAAGTCATTGTCATGGCCATTTCATCAATGCAGTTTTCCAATCCGAGGGCATTGTGCCAAAAAACTGGCGGGTTGGCTTGCGCTGGCAGCCAAATTGGCTATACCTTCCTGGTGAAATTGGCTGTCAATTCGTGCAGTTGGCCGGGATCGACGGAGCCGGATGGCACTCCAGCAAAAAATTCCTGACACCGCCAAACAACCGGCTACTCGCATTGCCGCCCTACGCTCCTGAGCTCAATCCAGTTGAGCATCTCTGGGATGAACTGCGCGTGAATTGCTTTCACAACAAAGTCTTCGCTAGCCTTGGTGCACTTGAAGATGATTTGGCAATGGGGCTGTTGGCCATGGAAAACACACCCGAAGTTGTTCAGTCAATTGCCAACTGGTCTTGGACTATTGATGTCTTATCGAAGTGGAAAGAGAATTAGCGCCAGCGGCTCAACGAGCCCTCGGGGTTCTTGCAAGTCTCCTATCGTCTGATTGACCGGTTCTATTCTCCAACTCCGGACAGCTTCAGCCGGTAATCCTGCGGGATCTTGCTAAGGGTGGCTTCCTTCGCAGACTCAGGTGTGGCGAATAACGCTGTTCGGTAAGCTATCAGGGCTTTGTTATGGTCTTTGACTTCCATTTTTTGGCTGTATATCTCACCAAGTTTCAGCCATCCATCCACCGCTTCTCTTGGCCATCGGTCTATGCGCAGTTCCAGTGCCTGGATCATCAATGCCCAGTCATGGGTTCGAGCGCCGACCAGATATCCGGCATACACCAAGTCATAGTCCACCACGTCATCTCGGAAAAGTGCCTTGATTTCACTTGCAGCCAGATGATATTGGCCTGTACGCTCCAAAAGCATCACATTGA
>DAOSLL010000545.1:0-3340 GCA_035368905.1 Rhodoferax sp. | reverse complement strand
GAAGGCGCGCGGGGTTGAACTGGTGCGGGCCCAGGTTGGTGACCGTTATGTGCTTGAGGAAATGGAAAAACACCATTGGCTACTGGGCGGCGAAGGCTCTGGCCACTTGCTGGCGCTGGACAAGCACACCACCGGTGACGGCTTGATTTCGGCCTTGCAGGTGCTTCAGACGGTGGTTCGCAGTGGCAAGCGGCTGTCAGAGTTGCTCAACAATGTCACCTTGTTTCCCCAGACCCTGATCAATGTGCGGCTCAAGCCTGGCCAAAACTGGCAGGCCAGCCCTGACCTGGAGGGCATCATCCGAGCAGTTGAGGGCGAATTGGGTCAGACCGGGCGGGTTTTGATTCGGGCCAGCGGCACCGAGCCGCTGGTTCGCGTGATGGTTGAAGCAAGAGACGCTGCGCAGGCCAAAAACTGCGCGCAGCGCATTGCCAAAACCCTGGCCGACTAGCGGAGCTTGCATGAATGATCCGGTTTCAGTGCGATTGTGTCAGGTGGACTACTCTGACCCAGAGCAGGTTGGCGCGTTGATTACGCTGCTGGATGCCTATGCCCGGGACCCGGCTGGCGGCGGCCAACCCCTGACGGATTTTGTCAAGAGTGGCTTGCCTGCCGCGCTGCTGGCGCGTCCCTTCATGTTCAGTGTGCTGGCTTTCGACGACGCTCAGAATTCCCTTCCGGTCGGGTTGGTCAACTGTGTCGAGGGGTTTTCTACCTTTGCCTGCAAGCCGCTGGTGAATGTGCATGATGTGGTGGTTGCCGCCTCACATCGTGGCCGGGGCATCGCCGAGCAGATGCTCGCGCTGGTGCGCCAGATTGCGCTGGCGCGTGGTGCTTGCAAGCTGACACTTGAAGTGCTGGCGGGCAACCTGCCAGCGGTCAAGCTGTACCGGCGAATTGGTTTTGCCAACTACCAGTTGGACCCGTCTCTGGGCGATGCCTGCTTCATGCAGCAGTGGCTTTGATCAAACCCGGATGAACACATGAACCCAGGTTGCTCGGTTGACAGCTTGATTTCGCCTGAAAGTCGTCATGAACAGTGACTTTTTCAGCTCCGGCTGGGTTCGCCGATCAAGTGACAGGGCGGCAAGCCCGATTGCACCGCAGGCAACGTGCCTGGGGTCGTTGCGCCTCATGTCGAGCAACAGCCAGCGTCGTCGCCCCGCGCAGCCTGCTGCGGCATGCAAGGCGCAGCCAGGTCACAAGGCTGGCCTGCTTCAAGTCACCCCTAATTGCCCAGGCGTGTCTGGCGCTGCGGCTTTCGCCCTGCCCAGGAGCGCTGCCAGCGGCCCACTCGGGCGCGTCTTGGCGAGGAATCCAGGATGAACTGGCTTGCCAAATTGCCCGGCTTTCAGCGCACACCTTATGGGTTTGAATTGCGTCTGTTGCGCCTGCTGCCCAACCTGTTGCTGGCCGGTACGGTGTTACCGGTTCTGATGGCGGCGCTGGGGCGCGTGCTGATCACCCAGGGCACGGCAGTCGAGATCGAGCGACAGATTCAGACCTTCGATTTTGTGATGACCGGCGTTGTCATCTTTGTCTGGACGGCAGTGTTGACGGTGGCCATTGGCTGCGTGATCGTCTGGCTCATGAAGGGCCCGGCCTATGTTGCCGATGCTTATGAGGTTTCGCACAGCGACCTGCCCAAAAAAAATCACAACTCGATCGATCAGCAGCCCTGAACGGTCAGTGACCAAGGCGTTTTTTGCCAGGCCACTGACTCTTCGTTTAACAGATGGGCAGATTGCGGAAAAGCCAGTACCCAGCCCTTGGGGCAAACCAGCACAAAGCGGTTAGCTATCTTGCTGTCCCGGCTCAGCGCAAGGCCTTGCAGATCGGGGTCGTTGCGGGCGTGGCACAAAACCACGGCCAGCCGCAACACCAGCAACTTCTGCACGAAAACCTCGTCGCAGAAATCCACATCGAGCTTGCGCAGCTTGCCCCGGTGCCCAAGTACCAGCAAGCTAAGCTGATGCAACTCGGTCAGGGCAAAGCCCATGGCATCGGTGTTATCGAGAATATAGGCTCCATGCTTGTGGTAATCGCTGTGCGAGATGTGACTGCCAATTTCATGCAGTTGGCCGGCCCAAAGCAGTTTTTCCTGCATCCGCGCCAACGCGCCGGCATCACTTTGGGGCATATTGGCGCAGAGGCGCTCAAGCAAAACACTGGCCACGTGTCCAACCCGCTTGCCATGCACCGGGTCGGCGCCAAATTTGGCGGCCAGACGTTCCACCGAATGGGTGCGCAAGTCGCTGTGGTGCTGGTTCTGACCCAGCATGTCCATCAGCAAGCCATGGCGCAGGCCACCCGAGGTCAGCAACAGGTTCTCGATGCCCAACAGGTCAAACAGGGCCCGCAAAATGCTCAAGCCACCGCCAATGATGGCCTTGCGGTCTTCTTTCATGCCGGGCAGGCGCAGCCGGTCGGCGCTTTGTGCTGCAATCAGTTTGTCCAACAGCCAGTCGAGCCCCCCCTGGCTGATCGAGCCGGTCGGCCATCCTGCTGCCACCAGCACATCCCCGACCGCATTGACCGTACCAGCCGACCCGTAGGCCACTTCCCACTGGTCTGGCTGGTACAGCGAGATGGCTTCATCAAGCACGGCCTTGGCGGCAATTTCAGCAGTTTGAAAAGACCGTTTGGCAAACTGCCCATTGGTGAAATAGCGCATTGACCAGGCAATGCTGCCGACCCGGTAAGACTCCATTTGCATGGGTTCGAGTCCACTGCCCAATATCAGCTCGGTCGAGCGTCCGCCAATGTCAATCACCAGCCGACGTTGCTCTTTTCGTGGCAGTGCCTGTGCCACACCCTGGTAAATCAACCGCGCCTCTTCGCGTCCCGAGATCACATCGATGGGGAACCCAAGCAGTTGCCCGCCAGGGCGCAAAAACTCGTCGCGGTTGCGCGCTTCGCGCAGGGTCTGGGTTGCGACTGCGCGCACTTCGTCTGTCGAAAACCCGGCCAGGCGTTCACCAAAGCGCGCCAGACAATCCCAGCCACTTTGCATCGCAGCCGGTGTCAGATTGCGGGCTTCGTCGAGGCCGCCGCCCTGGCGGACGGTTTCTTTCAGGTATTCGGTGCGGTAAAACTGGCCACCTTCAACCCTGCCAATTTCAAGGCGAAAGCTGTTCGAGCCCAAATCTACCGCTGCCAGGCGTGTTCCGTTTTGCATGTTGTTCATCATTCTTGGCTAACAGGTGTCAGCATAGCATTGCCAGGTTCACCGATTGGCGGCATTGGCACCAAAAATCAGCAGGTTCAATCATTCGCCGCCAGCCCAATGTCCTGCAGCGCCTGCCCGATGGCATGCACCGCCTGTGCCATGTCCTGTGGG
>DAOSLL010000544.1:0-3345 GCA_035368905.1 Rhodoferax sp. | reverse complement strand
TGCGCCGCGCCGGCGATGTGATTCCCGAGGTGGTCAGTGTCGTATTGCCCGCCGGTTTGTCCGCAGCGGCGGACGACCTGCCGGAATCGTCGGCCGACCAGACACTGGTAGCAACACCTGCTGATCACCAGACCGAGCCAGCAATTGAACGCGGCCCGGTGTTCACCATGCCCAAGACCTGCCCGGTGTGTGGCAGCGTGGCGCTGCGCGAAGAGGGCGAGGCCGACTACCGCTGCACTGGCGGGCTGTTTTGCAGTGCCCAGCGCAAACAGTCGATCCTGCATTTTGCCCAGCGCCGTGCGGTCGAGGTGGAAGGCCTGGGCGACAAGCTGGTTGACCAACTGGTCGATAGCGGCACCATTCACACCTTGCCAGACCTGTACCGGCTGGGCCTCACAGCGCTGTTCAATCTGGACCGCATGGCAGACAAGTCGGCGCAAAACATCCTTGCAGCGCTGCAAAAGTCAAAGCAGACCACGTTGCCGCGCTTCCTGTTTGGGCTGGGCATCCGGCATGTCGGCGAGGCCACCGCCAAGGAAATGGCGCGGCACTTTGGCAAGCTCGATGCGATCATGGACGCAACTGAGCCGCAGTTGCTTGAAGTGGCTGATGTTGGCCCGATCGTGGCCAAAAGTCTGCGCACCTTTTTTGACCAGCCGCATAACCGCGAGGTGGTTGAGCAGTTGCGTGCTTGCGGAGTCACCTGGCCAGAGGGCGAACCTGCTGTACGGGTGCCCACACCCTTTGATGGCAAGACCTTTGTGCTGACCGGCACCCTGCCCACGCTGGACCGCGAAGCCGCCAAGGCATTGATCGAGGCGGCGGGCGGCAAGGTGGCAGGCTCAGTCAGCAAAAAAACCAGTTATGTGGTGGCCGGGGCCGAGGCGGGCAGCAAGCTCGACAAGGCGCTGGCGCTGGGGCTGGCGGTGCTGGATGAAGCCGCCCTGCTGGCGCTGCTGCAGGCGCCGGTTGCCAACGATGCGTCAGGTGACTGATTGCTGCCGGTTCTGGTTCGATCCAGCATTGTTTGCGAACGACCCGTTTTCTGTGCAAAATGCAGCCATGTCCCACACCGAAATCCTCGAAACTGCCCGCAAGCTGAGTCCAGTAGAGCGGCTGCATCTGATTGATGCCCTGCTGGAGTCGCTCGACGAGCCAGACCCGGTCATTGAAGCCGCCTGGCTGGCCGAGGCGCAAGACCGGCTCACGGCATTTGAGCGGGGTGAGTTGCCTTTGGCGGATCTGATGCCAGTGCTTGATCAGTACCGTTAACCATGCGGTTTGTTTATGCCGCCGCTGCGGTCGCTGAAGTGAATGAGGCGCTGGCCTATTACAAGGCCATTGATCCGAATTTGAGCAAGCGAATGGTGCGGGAAATTGACGACGCGCTCAATCTTGTCCAGCAATTTCCCGAAGGGTGGCATCCATTGGGTGGCGGCTTGCGCCAACTGCGACTCAAATCGTTTCCTTAGCCGGTCTTTAACAGAGCAGGAAAAACACTGAATCAAATCAACGACTTAGCGCGTACTAGTATTTTGTTCGTCGAATTTGCTCGCTATTTCATGTCAAATAATCATTTTCTTGGTGCTGGCTTGTTAATAACGTGAAGATTCCATGCTAGCTGAAAACCACAAATGGCTTTATGGCACAACCCCAATTTTTTGGCACAACAAAACGAATTTTGTTACTCGATGTTTCTAAAAGCTGCTAAATATCAATAACAGTGTCTAAAGTTACATTAATAGCGGCGATGATGTCGAAATTATTAGACCTTGCAAAAACTTACGTTAAACCCCGGTTAGACTCAAATCGTTTCCTTATGTTCTTGTCTACACCACTGATAACGACGGGAACGCCATCGTCGCCTTTGCCAACACCCACCGTCGCCCCGGCTACTGGCGCGACCGCCTGAACACCTTTTGACTTTCCCATGACAGTCCGAGACATTCTCAAGATGGGTGATGCGCGCCTGTTGCGCATTGCCCAGCCGGTGATGCAGTTCGACTCGGATGAACTGCACCTGCTGATCACCGACCTGCTCGACACCATGCGCGCGGCCGACGGCGCTGGCCTGGCCGCGCCGCAAATCGGTGTGGATTTGCAGGTGGTGATTTTTGGCACCAACACACCCAACCCGCGCTACCCCGAAGCACCGCTGGTGCCGCGCACCGTGTTGATCAACCCCCGCATCGAAGCGTTGCCACCCGCGTCGAGCGACCCAGTCCGCACAAGCGCATCTGGTCTGGCGCAACTGCCCACGCCGGACCTGCCGCTGGAAGTCGAAGACTGGGAAGGCTGCCTGTCGGTGCCCGGCCTGCGCGGCAAGGTGCCCAGGTTTGCGCGCATCCGCTACACCGGGTTTGACCAGTTTGGTGATGCCATTGACCGCGTGGTCGAAGGTTTTCATGCCCGCGTGGTGCAGCACGAATGCGACCATCTGATCGGCAAGCTCTACCCGATGCGCCTGCGCGACTTCAGCCAGTTTGGCTTTACCTCGGTGCTGTTTCCGGGCCTGGATGCGGCCGACGACTGAAGTGTGGAAAAGCCGAATATGCGGCAAGTTCGTGGCGCGGGCTTGGCAAGATTGGATGTCAGTCTCCAACAAGTGAAGTCTTTGCAAATCATGCGAAGAATTCAAGCATTCAAAGTCATTCGTCGCGAGGGCGCGACTCCTGCAAATTCAAATAGGCGCCGACTGTTTGTGTAGGAGTCGCGCCCTCGCGACGAATGTTTTTCGGTTTCGGCTGGTCCGGCTTAGGCAGCTCACCATTCAGAGCACAACCCCGCGTTTTTTCAGTATGCGCGGCAAAATCTGCACGCCGATCACAACTGCCAGCATGATGACGGAAACCGGGCGTTGCAGGAAAACCATGGCGCTGCCTTCACCGATCGACATGGCATTGCGCAATTGCGCTTCGGCCAGTGGCCCCAGAATCATGGCCACCACCACCGGTGCCGAAGGAATGCTGAATCGGCGCATTACCAACCCCAGTACGCCAATGCCATAGAGCACGAACAGGTCAAACATGCTTTGGCGCATGCCATACGCACCCACCGTTGAAAAGATCAGGATGCCGGCATAAAGCCGCGGGCGGGGAATCTTGAGCAACTTGACCCACAAGCCAACCAGCGGAAGATTGAGCACCAGCAGCATCACGTTGCCAATGTAGAGCGACGCAATCAGCGCCCAGACCAGCGCGGCCGAATTGGTAAACAACTGCGGACCGGCCTGAATGCCGTAGTTTTGAAACGCTCCCAGCATCACGGCGGTGGTGTTGGACACCGGGATGCCCAGCGTCAGCAAGGGAATCATGGCGGTGGTGACGGTTGCATTGTTGGCCGCTT
>DAOSLL010000543.1:0-3348 GCA_035368905.1 Rhodoferax sp. | reverse complement strand
TGTGCGCCCAAATCCGCCGGTGCAAATAGGGGAAGTTATTTCTGACCACATCCCTGGTTGAACCCCGTCAGCGTAACCAGCCCAGTTGCGCATCAGGCATCGCTGTCGTCATCGCCTGCGCGCAGTGCTTTCGGATCTGCGGTAATCGGGCGGTAGATTTCAACCCGTTGACCGGGCTCGAGGCGCGCTTCCAAAGAAACCACCTTGCCAAAAATGCCCACCTTCTGGGTGCTCAGGTCGAGCGCCGGAAAGGTCCGCGCAATGCCGCTGGCTTCAATCGCATCGCGCACCGTGGCTTGTTCGGCCACTTCCACCTCCAGCCAGGCCTGGCGGTCTGCCAAGGCATAGGTGACGCTGACTTTCATGATGCGGTGGCCACTGGCGAGGTGGCATTGGCCGCTGTGGCTGCTTGCCTGCGCGGGGCCGACTTGCGCGCATCGAGGGTTCGCTTGGCGGCAATCATCAGCCCCAGCACGATAAAGCCGCCAGCCGGCAGGATCATCACCAGCGCCCCATCGCCGGGGTAAATCCGCACCTCCAGCGCCCCCATGGCTGGCCCAAGCAACATCGCCGCACCGGAAAACAGCGTACCGCTACCGGCAATTTCGCGCACCGCACCCATCAGGGTCAGGGCCAGCGTGAACCCAGCGCCCATCGCCAGTCCATCCAGCGCTGACAGTGCCACGCTGTTTTTGCAGGCAAAAGATTCAGCGCGGCCCAGAATCAGGCAGTTCACCACGATCAGCGGAATGAACAGGCCCAGCACCTTGTGCAACTCATGCAGCCAGGCATTCATGGCCAGGTCAACAATCGTCACCAGCGTGGCAATGATCAGCACAAAGGCCGGAATCCGCACCTCGTCGGTGATCAGGCCGCGCAGCAAGGCCACCAGAGCATTGGATGCAATCAGCACGGCCAGGGTGGCCAGCCCCATGCCCAGGCCCTGGGTGGCCGCCGAGGTGACGGCCAGCGCCGGGCACAGCGACAACATCTGGCTGAACACCACGTTGTTGCGCCACACGCCGTCGACCAAGATGTCTTTGGTTTGACTCATTTGGGTGCATCCTCCAGCAGGGCTTGGCGGTGGCTTGCGAACAATCGCAAGCCGTCTCGAATGCCGTTGACCACCGCACGCGGTGTGATGGTGGCCCCGGCAAACTGATCGAACGGGCCACCGTCTTTCTTGACGGCCCATTGCGCCTCGGGTGGGTTACCCAGCGACAAACCGGTAAACCGGGTGATCCAGTCGTTCCGGCTCACTTCAATCTTGTCTCCCAGGCCAGGGGTTTCTGTGTGCTTCAAAACCCGCACGCCCAGCAGCTTGCCGCTTTCGTCAATACCCATCAGCAAACGGATCTCGCCGCTGTAGCCTTTGCGGGAGGTCTCAAACGCCACCCCGGTGGTCTGCCCGGCCTTGCGGGCACGATAAACCAGCAGCGGGACCCCGTTGATTTGCAAGCGGGCCGTATCAGCCGCCGGGTTGTTGTCGTGGATGCTCGCCGGAATCACCTGTTCCAGCGAATGGCGCAGGTCTTCGAGCGCACTTTGTTCAATTGGCTCCTTGGTCAGCCCGTAGGCAACGGCCAGCAACAGCGTAGCCACGAGCGAAAAGCCGCCCAGCACCAGGGCATGCTTGCCGCCTGCCAGTTCCAGCAGCGGACCCAGGCGGGCCGTCAGTGAGCTTGCAGGCAGCGATGTAGTGTGATCGGAAGGCTTCATATGTGAATCTTGGGTTGCGCCTTGGCTTGCAGAGACTTGCCACGCCAACTGCGGCCAAACACGCGCGGGCGAAAGCCCCGGTCGATCAGCGGCACCAGCGCATTCATCAGCACCACGGCAAACGCCAGCCCCTCCGGGTAGCCACCGAGTGCGCGAATCACCCAGGTCAGCGCGCCAATGCCCGCGCCAAACAGCAACTGTCCACTGCGTGATACCGGCGAAGTCACATAGTCGGTGGCAATGAAAAACGCACCCAGCATGGCAGCGCCAGACAGCAGGTGAATCGGCATCGAGGCAAACCGGGTCGGGTCCAGCGCATTCGACACGGCAGCAAGTAGCCCCAGCGTGCCCAACAAAGCCAGCGGAATATGCCAGGTGATGATGCGCAACAGCAGCAGCAGCAGGCCACCTGCGAGCAGCAGCACGGCCGAAGATTCGCCCATCGAGCCGGATTCGTCGCCGATTGCCAACTGCATCGGTGCCGCCAGTTGTGCGCTGGCTTTGACCACCGATACCCCGCGTGACAGCTCGGTTTTCAGTGCCCCGAGCGTGGTGGCCGCGCTCAGGTGGTCCGGCAGCGCAGTTTGACCACTGACATAGGCCAGCGATTGCATCAACGACGGTGCCGACGCACTGCCCAGCGGCGCTGGTGCGACCCACAGCGTCAACTGCACCGGGAATGAAATCAATAGCACGATACGCGCTACCATGGCCGGGTTGAACATGTTTTGACCCAAACCGCCAAACAAATGTTTGCCAATCACGATGGCTGACAGACTGCCCAGAAAGCCGATCCACCAGGGTGCCCAGGGCGGCAGGCTGAGTGCCAGCAGCCAACCCGTCAGCAGCGCCGAGCCGTCGAGTAGCCGAACCCGCACCGGCTGCCCCAGCAGCGCCAGCATGACTGCCTCAGCCGCCAGGGCGCTGGCCAGGGTGATCACAAACAACAGCACGGCTGGCCAGCCAAACAGCCACAAGCCATAGCCGGTAGCCGGTGCCAGCGCGACGACCACCCACAGCATGGTGCGGGTGACGCTGTTGCTGGTGTGGGTGAACGGGCCAGCCCGGTTGGCCAGGGTACTCATGTTGACTCCTCCAGCAGGCTGGTGTTGGTGGCGTTGACTTCTGCCGTCACGGCAATGACAGCGGCCTGCGTTGCTGCTGCTGCCGCCTTGGCAGCCTTGCGGGCAGCGGCTACTGCCTTTTTCGCCTCGGCCTCGCGCGCGGTGCGCTCACTGCGGGCTTGCACCAGCGAGCGGATGCGGTCTTGCCGACGGGCGTCGCGGTCCAGCGCGCCGAGCTTGCCATTGGCAAAACTGAAGTAATGTGCCAGCGGAATGTGCGACGGACAAATGAACGAACACGAGCCACAGGCAATGCAGTCCTGCACCCCGACCGCCTTGGCCGCCTGCAGGTCGCCCCGGCGCACCAGTTGCGCCATTTCCACCGGCACCAGACCGGCCGGGCAGGCGCTGACGCATTTGCCGCAGCGGATGCAGGGCGACTCAGGTCCTTCGTTGATCTCGCCAGCCGTCAGCGCCAGAACGCCGCAACTGCCCTTGACCACCGGTGCCTGTACCGACGGCAGTGGCGCACCCATCATTGGCCCGCCACCAATCAACAGCGTCG
>DAOSLL010000542.1:0-3357 GCA_035368905.1 Rhodoferax sp. | reverse complement strand
ATACAAGCCCATATCCGTCAGGCACAGCAACTGCGCTCTGATGCCATGGGCGAAATACTCTCGCTTGGCTGGCAAAACTTCAAACAAGCGCTGACCCGGCTGACACAGCGCGAAGCACAAAAAGGCGGCAAGTTCGTCAAGCTTTAAGCCACCATCGTTCAGCCGGAAACTTGCCCGGCACCTGGTCCCGGTTGCTACGCCATCTGGCCCGGCAGCCGCACCGGCCAGGCAGGCAGCAGGGCCGGTTCGATCAAGCGCCAGACCAAATAGCCCGCCGAATCTGTTTAGCCCGGCTTAACGCCACTGTGCCTGAACCGCTCAAAAAGCATCTCTTAGCCGGTGGTAAAGCGTGCCCAGCACCAGGCTCGGCATGCGCAGCAGCGGCCCACCCGGAAACTTGCGATGCTGCAGGCTGGCAAACGCATCAAAGCGCTCGGCCTGTCCGGCGATGGCCTGCGCCACCAGTTGCCCGGCCAGCCCGGTCAGCGCCACGCCATGGCCGCTGAAGCCCTGCAGGTAATAGACATTGTTCCCCAGCCGCCCAAAGTCGGGGGCACGGTTCATGCTGATATCGACAAAGCCACCCCATAAAAATTCGACCTGCGCCTGGCTCAACTGCGGGAAAACCTGCGCCATGCGCCGGGCCATCGTCTGACGCAGATCGGTCGGGGTGCGGGTGGTGTAACTGACCCGCCCGCCAAACAGCATGCGGTGGTCGGCACTGAAGCGGAAATAGTCCAGAATGAAATTGTTGTCACAGGCAGCGGCATTGCTCGGGATCAGTTGCCGACACAGCGGCGCGCCCAGTGGCGCCGTGGCAATCATGTAGGTGCCCACCGGCATGATGCGTGCGCCAATCTCCGGTGCCACTTTTGGGCCGTATTCGGACAGCGTGCAGTTGCCAGCCAGCACGCAAAACTTGGCCTTGACACTGCCCTGCGCGGTGCTGGCCAGCACCGGGCTGCCCCGGTCGAGCTTGACCACTGCAGATTTTTCATGAATCTGCACCCCCAGCGCCTGTGCCGCCCGCGCCAGACCCAGGCCAAATTTGAGCGGGTGCAAATGCCCGGAGCTGGTGTCAAATGCTGCCGCGTGGTAGATCGGGCTGTTGATGTGCCGCTGCACGTCAGCCCCGATGGCCAGGTCGGCTTCAAAGCCGTAGTCACGCGCCATGGCTTCGGTTTCAGCTTGCAAGGCGCGCGCCTTGCGCGGCGAGTCAGCCACATGCAAATAGCCTTTGACCCAGTCGCAGTCAATGTCAAACTCGCGAATGCGCGCCTCAATCAGGTCAATTGACAGCATCGACATGTCCCAGGCCAGCCTGGCTTGTGCCCGGCCCAACTGGTGCTCAAACGGCGCCTGGCCGCTGGCGTAACCCACAATCGCCTGGCCACCATTGCGCCCCGAGGCACCGCTGCAAACCCGGTCAGCCTCCAGCAGCACCACCGAGTAGCCGCGCCGGACCAGCTCAATGGCGGCCGACAGACCGGCAAAACCGGCCCCCACCACCACCACATCAGCGCTGATGTGCTGCTGCAGCGGTGGCAACGGACCGGGCCGAATGGCACTGGCCTCGTAATAGCTGTTCTGGTTGAGCTGGGTGTCAGAGTCGATCAACATGGCTGCGATTCTGTCAAACAGGTTTGGCAATCTGGCCACACAGATAAGTCCAGACAAAGGTGGCTGCTGCGCTGCTGGTCAGCTCGGCATGGTCATAAGCCGGGGCGACTTCGACACAGTCCATGCCGACCATGTTGAGCGCTGCCAGCTCTTCCAGCAGCGTGAGCACCTGCGAACTGCTCATGCCGCCGGGCTCGGGGGTGCCAGTGCCGGGGGCAAAGGCCGGGTCCAGGCAGTCGATGTCAAGCGTCAGGTAGCACGGCCGTTTGCCCAGGCGCTGGCGGATTTGCGCTGCCACCGGCTGCAAGGCGCTGCCGTCTTGGCCGCGCAGGCTGCGGGCATTGAAGATCAGCCCACCCTGGTCTTGCACGTAGTCGCGCGCAGCGCGCTCGCCGCTGGAACGTAGCCCAATCTGAACAGTGTGCGGCGCGCTCAGCAAACCCTCTTGCATGGCCTCATAAGTCCAGGTGCCGTGGCCTGAGGGTTCGCCAAAGTGGTCGGTCCAGGTGTCGCAATGGGCATCAAAATGCACCAGCGCCAGTGCGCCGTGGATGGCATGGGCTGCGCGCAACAGCGCCAAGGTGACCGAATGGTCGCCGCCCAGAAACACGCAATGGTGCTGCGCCATCAGGCTGCTCGCCTGGGCCTGAATCTGCTGGCGAACGTCAGCCAATGGCGCGGCATTGGGCAGGCGCATGTCACCGCCATCGCCCAGATGCCCCAGCGGTGTCACGTCAAAGTACGGGTGAATGCCATCACACAACATCAGGCTGGCACGGCGAATTTCCTGCGGCCCAAAGCGTGCCCCAGGTCGATTCGTCACCGCCCCGTCAAACGGCACGCCGACCACGGCAAACGGCTGCTGTGCCAGTTCGGGCGCGGCCAGAAAGCGGTTGCTGTTGCTGGCGTAGGCAAATCGACTGATCGACATGAAGAGTTCCCTGCAAAGTTGCGCATCAGCACAGTCTATGCCATGCGTACCGCCTGTTCCTGTTGGCGCAGCCGCCACGCCACCGTAACATTTCTGCGCTGGTCAGAAGAGTGGCGGATTGGAGCCTGTCGCTGGAACAATGATGAACTCGGTGATGCCGGCGCGCTGCAGCGCACCACTCAATTGGTGCAGATAAACATAGTAGTTGTTGCGACTCAGGGCATTGCCCTGGTCTGCCACAAACACCGGGGGCAAGCCAGCGGCGGCCATGGCCTGAAAACCGATTTGCTGGCCGCGCCCGTGGGGCTGCAAACCGATCAATTGCCAGGCCACACCCTCGGGTTGGCGCAGCGCATTGCTGCGGGTGTCAACGACGATCAGCGAACCGGCCAGCGCGTGGACACCGGTCATTGGTGCCTGAGCAATCCAGGTGCTGTGCGGCTTGCGTGGATCGTCACCGAGTCGCTGGTAAGTCGCCAGCGCCGATTCACCCGCGCACGAGAAAGTCTCTGGTCTGTCTGAGCTTGGCAGCACCCGGAAAGCCTGACACAGCGCCGACTGTCGATACAAATAGGGCAGCAGGTTGTCAGCCGCGTCAAAAACCAGCGACAACGTCAGAAACGCAACCAGCGCCAGACGCCACGCCAACGGCTGGCGCGTCAGCACCAGCCCGAGCCATGCGTACACCGCCAGCGGAAACAAAAAGGAACCCAGCGCTGGCACCGGACGCTCCGGCGACAAGACCACCCAGAACCCCAGGTAGCTCGCCAATATCAGCATTGCCAAAGCAGCCAGCCACTTGGCGT
>DAOSLL010000541.1:0-3369 GCA_035368905.1 Rhodoferax sp. | reverse complement strand
AGCCCTACTACATTTTATTTTTCAATGCAACTTCCACACAAAACGACGAAGAACCATAAACCAGCACTTACGCTGAGCTGGAAAAAAGAATTCATCCAAGGCACCATGGCCACGCAGCCGGGGGTGTATTGCCTGCGCACCAACGTGCTGGACTGGGACGAACAAAAACTGTGGCAGACCTATTCAACCCTGACGGATATCGAGAGTGTGTTTCGCAGCTTGAAAGGTGAACTGGGTTTGCGCCCAGTGTTTCATCAAAAGGAAAATCGCTCAGATGGGCATTTGTTTATGACCGTCCTGGCGTACCAATGTGTGCAGGTGATTCGCAAAACGCGCAAGGAGCAAGGCATTCATGACAGTTGGGCCACTTTAAGAAACACCCTGTCGGTGCAACAGCGTGTCACAGCGAGCATGCAGCGCAGCGATGGACGCAGCATTCATATCCGCAAGAGCACCAAGGCCGAGCCAGCGCTGATGAGAATTTACCAAGCGCTGGGGATCAGTGAAGCGCCAGGCGGTACCAAAAAACTTGTGGCTTGACGCGAGAAATACGAGCAAATCTAACAACTGAAAACTAGCACGATCTAACTTGTTGATTTTTAACAGTATTTCTTGATGGTTGTTTAAGTCCGGTCAATCAGCCAAACTAAAACGGGATCACGAAACAGCGTGAGGGTGATGCACATGCAAAAGGCAGGGATTTCTATGTTGTAGCGACGCACAAGACGAATGGATCGTTGACACTTCGAATTTATTGCTATTCAGTTGCAATAAAGATTAACAGGCCATCTTTTGAAAATAATTCTGCAAGACCTCAAAGTACCAGGATCTTTTTCAATCCCCTTATCGATACCGTCTGTCAGCGGCGATTCAGTCCAACAAGGTTTATCTTGCGCAGTTGGCGTTGTGCGTTTGCGCCTCGCTGTAATTGGAGGGGTATCAAGCGTAAGCGGTGAACGGGCTGCTTGTCCAAATTCAAATACCGAAAACCTTCGCTATCATTTATCCATGCTGCAAAAAGAAATTCTGACACTCCTGTCAGGGAGTGTTGCCGCTCCCCGGTAAACTGGTACCACCAAGGACCACGGTGCAGGGATTGCTCAGCCACAGGCACCCAGCAATCTCAACCAACCAACCAACCAAACATCAGCATTCGAGTTAATTTGATTGCCGATCAAGTATGAAAAAATCACTGCAGTCGAAGCCTTTCTTCTCCAGATTATCTCTTTGCATGTCTTTGGCGTGACAACAGCCACATCCTCGGCAATTTCATCTAACTCGTCTAAGAAAACGCATCAGACCTTATGAATGCCAGAGTTCCCAAACCATACTTTATGCGCCTGTTGAGTGCATTCTTTGGGATTGGCAGCGGTATGGCTGGGTTTGCAATCACCATGCACTATCCGGCTGCCCATCCGGTGTTGAACGTTGCTTTTGGAGCTGCTGGCACCCTGTTTTTTTTATTGCCCAGTGCCTGGATTGTGGCGCTACCGGGGTTGTTGCCTTTGGTTGGCTTTGCACCTTGGACAGGTTGGCTTGCTTTTGAAGAACTTGACATGCTTGTTTTGGCTGCCGCTGTTGGCGGTTACGGGCGTCTGGTATTTTATAAGGTTGAAGCGAGCCGCCGCAGTATTCCCCTGCATTCCTACATATTGATAGCGCTGTTTGTTGTTTCAACAGGTCTAGCGACAGCTCGCGGCTTTGCAGATGCGGGTGGTTTTTCATTCGGTTGGTTCCAAGGGTTTCACGAGCCCATGAACAGCATCCGCATTGGCAAGAGTTTTCTATTGGCACTGATCATGCTTCCACTGTGGCTGGCAAACCATCGGACGAAGCCTGAACAGTCCCATGGCTTGCTTTCGCTGGGCATCATGCTGGGGCTGGCAAGTGCTTCACTTGCCACGGTTTGGGAAAGGACAGCTTTTACCGGGCTATTGGATTTTTCATCAGACTATAGAACCACGGCCCTGTTCTGGGAAATGCATGTGGGTGGCGCTGCATTGGATGGTTTTTTGGCGTTGACCGTGCCGGTTGCTTTGCGTGAATTGATGATTGCACGAAGCCATGCGCGTTTGGGTTTGGCCGTCACCGTATTGGTTTTGGCGGCTTATGCATGCCTGACAACCTTTTCACGAGGGGTCTATTTGGCGGTGCCGGTCGCAGTAGCGCTATTCAGTGTGTTGAGCACGGCGCAAAGATCGACGGGCAATGATCTGACAGCGGTTACGCAAGGCTCAACCGGGAGTGCCTGGATTGGTGGTCAAGTCCGCCAGGACGAAGCTGTTGGTCGCAATGACAGCGCAGGATGGCTACCGGGTATTGTGCTGGTTGCTGCTTTTGGATTTGGGGCTGCCTGGATGTTTCAAAGCAGTGGCTACCGGGGCATGGCGGCACTGCTGACGGCCACGGCCTTGATGTTGCCATTGGCCAAGGTCATGCGTGGCTTCAGCCGCCGCCAATGGGTGATGGGGACTATGTTTGGCGCTGTTATGATTTTGTTGGCAACCGGGCTTGCCTTGGTTTTGCCCAAAGGTGCCTACATAGTGTGGGCACTGACCGCAGCGCTGACCCTGGGTGGCCTGATAGCGTTGCGCCCGCCGACAAAGCCAACTTCTTTAGCAGGACCGCTGGTTTTTGCCAGCTTTGTCGCCACGCTGGTCGGCGTTGCCTTGGTGGCTAACCACTGGGGCGATGCGCCTGGCCTGATGCACGCCGTGCCGGTTTTGCTGGCACTGTTGACGCTAAGCGTTGTGGTCGGCAGACGCCGTGCGTCGGTGTGGCCAGACCACATCCGGTGGCAAATTTCAGTGGTAGGTGTCATGGCATTGGCTGCGATTTTGGTGGGAATTTTTGGCGGCGGTGCCTATATGGGGGGCAGATTTGCGACCGGTGGGCAAGACATGGAGGGCCGCTTTGCGCACTGGAAGTTGGGCCGCGATATGTTGCAAACATCAGAGCAATGGTGGCTGGGCAAAGGGCTTGGGCGCTTTCCGGCAAGCTATTTCATGCTTGGCAAACCCCAGGAGCACACGGGTGACTACCGCATCAAACAAGAGGGCGACAACACCTACCTAACCCTAGCCGGTGGTTTGCATATCAACGGTTGGGGTGAAATTTTCCGGGTTTCGCAGCGGGTTTCTGAGCCTGGCAAGGCGCCTGTTGTGACAGCCCAGGTGCGCGTGGAAAAAGACGTAGGTCTACATTTTGAGGTGTGCGAAAAGCACTTGCTTTACGGACATAGCTGCTTGACCAAGCAGGTGGGCATCAAAGGCAAACCTGGTGAGTGGCAAGACCTGCGTGTGGTGTTAGACGGTGATGGTGCGTCTCGCGGGGCTTGGTATGCGCCAAGGCTATTGATGTTTTCAATGG
>DAOSLL010000540.1:0-3385 GCA_035368905.1 Rhodoferax sp. | reverse complement strand
ACGCATTTCATCCCAGAAAAACAAGTCGGAAATGTCGCACTCGATGTCGCTCATGGACTGGCCAACGAGTGTGCCAGGTGGATATTTCAGGTGTTCGTGCGCGGTCTGATTGGCACCCAGAATGACCATCGATCGAGCATCAAGCAACATCAACATTTCACTCGATACATCCAGAAGCAAGTTGTCGATGGTCATCAGCGGGCCCCGGTTTGTTCTTCGGTATTGCTTGAATTGAAGTAATAGGTAACTCTTTTGCGCAGGCTGAGATAAGCGCTCACTTTGGGTGACAGCTGTCCTGGTCGGATAGACTTTATGACGCTCAGTTGAGGTTCTTGTTCCAAGTTGAGTGTGAGTGCCTGATCCTTTGGGACGTTTTCGTCGTAAACAAGCACCCAGGGCCGCAGCGGTTTTTTCGGGTTGACCGAGGTCACAACCGCCAGAGCCTGGTTTGACAACAGCAAGATTGAGCCCGGAGGGTGCACACCCAAGCTGCGGATGAGCAATTGCAGGGCCTGGGCGTCAAATTTGCTGCGGCACTGCGCGAACATGTAGGACAGCGCTTCGTGGGGTGTCATCGCACGGCCCATGTCGGCCGGGTTACACAGGTTGTCGTAAAAATTGACCAGCGCCACCACTTTGGCGGCCGTGCTCATTTCACTGCCCTTGAGGCCCATTGGGTAGCCGCTGCCGTCGTTGCATTCGTGGTGCTGTGCCACCACTGCCAGCGAGTGCTCTGAGAGTCCGATGCGTCGGCCCAAGGCCATGCCAAGTTCGACATGTGTGGCGCGCAAATTTCGCTCGGCCTTGTTGGATTCGATGACGGGTTTTCTGGCAATACGGTCAGGAATTTCCGTCAGACCAATATCGTGGAGCATCGCACCGATGCCCATTTCACGCGCCATATCGGGACTAAAGTTCAGGCCTTTGGCCAGCATCATTGCCAGTATGGTGACGTTCAGACTATGAAAATATACATCTTCGCCACCCGATTTGTCGCCCATCACATGCAAGGTGGCGTCGGCGCTGTTCAGAAAAGCTTTCACCATGTCTTCCACCAGGCCACCCATTTCTTCCAGCGTTTCCTGGGGGCGGATGTAAATGTTACGGTTCATGCTCTTCATGACCGTAGCGGCTTTCGCAAAGGCCATCTCTACTTGCGCAATATTGGCGCGGCGTTGCTCGATCATGGCTACCAACTGATCCTTGCCGGCATTCCCGACAGAGCTGCCCACAGCCTGCCCAGGCTGGGCTGCGCTCTGGGCGCTCTGGGCGCCCTCGGCGCTTTGCGTGCTGTCTGTTAGGACTTCACCCAGGGGCGACAGTTCTGGCAACGGGTCGCTGCGCGCGGGGTCATAGCGGTAGCGCTCCAAATTGAGTTGGCGCAGTTCACGCAATTGGTCTTCGGTGCGGACTTTGAAACTATTGACGGCAAAGTCGTGTTTAAACCAAGGCAAATCCAGAAGGACAAAAACACCAACACAAAGTTGGTCCGAGCTCAAATAGGCGTGTTTTGAATCATCGGAAGTCATAAAGGACAGTTGAAGACCGTCAGAGAGGTGACAATTTCCTGGACTGGATGGAGTGTGGTCATTTTAAGCGTCTGAGCAACTGAACGACCAAGATTGAATTGAACGGCATCATAGGTTTTGCAAAGCACCTCGCTTTTTGTTCTTGCGGCCCTCTCTGTTCCAGCGATCTGGCTAATCAAGGAGCGGCTATTCTTTGCAACGGGCTACAAGACATGTTTTCTGCTGCCCGCAAGCTGTCACCTGGGAGCACCCGCTGTTGGTCATCAACAGTCACCCAATATCCCAATCTCTGTGACCGCTGTACCACAGACAGCTGTCTTCCAAACTCTTCTGGTAGACGCCGATATTGATCTGGCTTCAAACCTCGCCTGGCGGTTGGCTACTTCCACGTCAACGGCACTAGCGTCGTGAAAGATGAACGACGAACCAATCTTTGGATGTTGCTGGCCAGTTCAGCCGGATTTCCAACATCGATTGCCGCCCTGGACGTGATCCGGTGGCGTAATTGTTTATGTGAAAAACAGATTTGAATCGGCGTCAACATCGGCGACCAGTTTCATTTCTTTACGCCGGTTAAGTCGTCCGTTCAGAACAAGCCCGCCTGCTCAACCCGCTCGGCAACTGGCAACTCCTCAATTGATGTCCAGTCGGTGCCGCGAGTTTGCTTCCAGTAGCATCGAATGAGTTCCCCCAGGATCAGAGCCGACTGCCATTTGCCCTCCTCCAGTCGCTTCATGACCGGCGCCGACATTTGACGTTCGACAAACTGTTGCTTGAGGCGACCCAACAGGTGCTCCAGAGACACCTTATCCAAGGCCTCAATTTCTGCGCGCACCGCCTTTACCCTTTCGCTCTCGCGCTCCTGAAAACTGGCCTGCTTTTCAAATACGGGATTAACCACTGCTGTTGCGGCCTCAGCCACGTCCTTTTCCGGTGCCAAATAGGGCTTGGGCGTATCCAGCACCTTACCGACCAGCAGTGACTTGAGATAGGCATGCCTTGAAAGCACCGGCGGCCCAGGCATGGCCAACCGTGCTTCCAGCCGTTCAATGGCCTTGGAAAAAGCGAGTTCGCCGTGGCGGATGTACAAATCTTCAGCGATTTCCGAATCGATACCTAACTGGTGCGCCTTGGCGACTTTGCTCAGATCAAGTGCCTTGACGGACTTCGCCGACACCTCAGGTTTGAGCTGCACTTCAAACTGGATAAATTCAAT
Source organism: Rhodoferax sp. (assembly GCA_035368905.1). Lineage (GTDB taxonomy): Bacteria > Pseudomonadota > Gammaproteobacteria > Burkholderiales > Burkholderiaceae_C > Rhodoferax. The sequence continues at coordinate 640 of DAOSLL010000540.1, read as the reverse complement.
GGTCCGGCCAACCTTGATTTCAATCACGCGAACAATCAGCTCACTTACTTCGTTAACTTCCTCAACGGCTGGCTTTAGGGTGTCCCTGTTGAAAAATCGAAACTGTGTTTTGATTTCCTTGGGTGCTGGTTTTCCTGACAGGACCGGCAACCACCAATGCCAGTGCTGCTTGCTTGTGAGATGGGACGGATTGTCTTTGTACCTTGCGCAAATTTCGTAAAGTGCGAGCCCGGCATGGGTCCGAAATTGCGCGATCGTGGAACGCCGGATTTGCGCAAAGCGAAGCGGTGACATCATTTCTTGCCGGAGTGCTGGTGGGTAGGCCCACGAAAGCCAGATTTCACCTTTTTTTTTCACGGTACTGACCTGCGACAGTAATCCACAGGCGCCCCACTCCTCTGTCTCACCTGGTGAGGGGGACTGCCATTCGACAACGTGTGTCACCATCGACCGGAGGTGGCGCTTAAGGTCCTCAAACGTACCCATGGATCCGGAAAAGCCTCGAATTACGCTGTTCAGAGGCGCCGTGAACATTCCGGTCTTCTCGTCTTCCACGCATTGTTCGCGCGCAAGCATCATCATGATGGTGTAAGCCTGTCGCCCCACGCGCGTAATGCTCCCCGTTTTCGGAACTATAGCC
>DAOSLL010000539.1:0-3391 GCA_035368905.1 Rhodoferax sp. | reverse complement strand
TGCAGCCATTCGTCATCTCTCCAATCAACTCGTTGAAGCAATAACGCACGAGGCGGTGAATGGTTGTCATGAATTATGAAAAGATCAATAGGCAGCTACCGGTTAAGCGCTCGTCTGGCTGGGTCCCTGCGGTCACACATCGTGAGTGCGGGCATCAATCTGGGATACACCGAGAGATCCGGTAAAAGTACCGCCTCTGGCATAGCGCCCACCAACCTGTTTCTTGGCGGTTTACAAATGATGTGGGCCTACCGGATGGCGCAATTGGCGGGTGATCGACTCGCCCATACCTATGACACCTATATATATCACCTGCCTGATGGGGGCCTGCTCAGGCAAAAAACCTATGCGGGCATGGTGCTGGAAGCGGGCGATGCCTGGTCCAGTCCGGCTCGGGCCGAAACCAAACGAAACGGCACCTTGTTCTTTGCCGTCGACAGCAAGATCGGTGACATCTAATGCCATCGGCCACACCCCCAACATCGGGATTTTCCAGGCTCAACTCGCCAAGGAAAACTGCTACATCGTGACCCAGGGCGGGCTCAAAGGCTTTGCCACGCAAACCAGCGTGCCGGGCATTTTGCCGCAGGGTGATGTCCAGGATCACGTCTACCGCCAGGCCACAACAAGCGCGGGCACGGGACTGCATGGCGATGCCAGATGCCCAGCAGTTCTAGGAAAACAGATTCAGGTTTGGCACCAACGGGCACAGCGACTAAGGTCGCGATCAATCAGTCAGGCAGAGCAAATGGCACCCCTTTCCCAGGGGGCTTTGCGTCACGCTTGTGCAGCAAATCTTGAACACCACTGCGCTAAAATCCGCCATCCCTCAGTGGGGGGATGGTCGGTGCCCCAATCAAACACAGACATGAAATTTTGACGGCGTGGTGGATGCCGTGATTTTTGTGCCGGTGGGCTTGTCGAGCATAGCGTGCAAGGGCATCTGTTTCTTCTGAAGTAGGGAGCAAAAAAAATGTTAGATACATTACTCAGAGCCGTCGCTGTACTCACCTTGGTTTGGTCGATGGGCGTTCAGGCCCAAGCCGTCGTGCTGTATTCGTCCAATAACGCAGAGACCATTGCCATTGCGGTGGGCGCTTCCAAGAAGAAACAAGCCGACCTTCAGATCAAGTCAGTCACCGGTGGCACAGGCACTTTGTTGAAGCGCATCAAGGCCGAAGCAGCAAACCCTGTGGCGGATATTTTCTGGAGTGGTGGCGTTGGCACCCTTGCCGCATTTCCTGAGGTGATGGAACCTTACGAATCGCCCGATGCCAAAGCCATTGCACCGCAATTTCGAGATAGCAAGGGTCGCTACATCGGGGTCAATTTGCATGTCATGGTGCTAATTGTCAACGAGAAAATGCTCCGAGGCTTGCCCGCACCCAAGACCTGGTCTGACCTGATGAAGCCAGAGTGGAAGGGCAAGTTCGCCGTTACCGACCCCTCCAAGTCTGGCACTGCCTTTATCCAGGTATACGGATTGCTCAAGCAATTTGGCCGCGATGGCCTGGAAAAGATCACCTCAAACGCAGTTGTCGTTCACAGTTCTGGTCAAGTTTCCAAAAGTGTGGTCGCTGGCGAGTACCCGGTGGGCATCACCACCGAGTCATCAGTCCAAGGGTATATTAATGACGGCCACAAGGAAATCAAAATGATTTACCCAAATGAGGGAACTTATCTGGGCGCGGAAGGAATGTTCCTGGTCAAGGGCGCCAAAAATGCCCGCGCGGCCAAGCAGCTTTACGACCTGTTGCTCAGCAAGCCCGTGCAACAGTCACTGCTGGTGGAGAAATTTCGCCGTCCCACGCGCAGTGACATTGCGGTATCCAAGCTGACGGGGTTGCCAGACTTGGCCAATCTGAAGGTGTTTCCGCTGAGTTTGCAGGTGGCGACAGAAGAGTACGAGCAACTCATCGCACTTTGGAACCTGACGCAAACGAAGGCGAGACGATAGCCTTTGCATGCTTGTCGGATGCTCAGTCTACTTGAGCGCGATGCGGATCAGGATCGCGCTCAATAGCGACTGACTCCGTTTCCAGATCGAAGCGACTTTAGGCGCGGAACCGCGGAAAGTGCTACAGCACGGCAAGGCAAAGCAACAACATGTCGGATTGGTATGGAAATCGAATAAATCCATGAAGCGCTGGCACATCCCTTGGTACCTCTGGGCTTTGGCGGTCAATGTCATCGTCGTTGGTGTCGGATTTTCTGGCACCTGGTTGATGTACCGCGCCATGTCAACCACCATCAACCTGCAATCCAGTGACCGTTTGAACGCCAGCGGCCGCGGTATTTTGGAGGCGTTTAACAAGGACTTGTCTGCAACTGTGGAGATGGTTCACGCTACGTCTTTGATGGTGATGTCGCATGAGAAATTGACGCCCGATGGATGGCGCGTTTTTACGGCCGGCATCAGTCGGCGCTTGAATCTGATTGCGGGCATTGCGGTGCTTGAGTGGGCACCCACTGTCAATGCGATGCAGCGCTCGACCTTTGAAAGAGATGTGCGGCAAGCCACCCAGATTAACTTTGGCATTGTCGAGTTCAGTAACGGTGCTTGGGTGCCTGCAGCGCCAAGAGACATGTACCGACCCAGGCTGTACGCCACCCCTGAATTCAATGAACGCATCGGTGAAGACCTTGCGCTCCTGCCAGAGCGGGAAGAGGCGTGTGCCCAAGCGCGGGACAGCGGTGAAGTCGTGGCTTCGGCCGCCTACCTACCGGTGGACTCTTTTGCCCGCGCAGCAAGCGTTGAGGCCAATCGCGAGTCTCTCGCCATGTCGGTCTCGGCGCCGGTCTACCGTGGCGGTGTGCGCCTGAACCCAACGCTGAGGATGCGCAACATGGTGGGTTGCGTCTCTGCTTTGGTCAAAGTTTCCGACTTGATGGAAGCCTCGGCATTTCGCGCAGATAAAGCGCATGTGGATCTGCAGGTATTTGATGTTTCAGGCAATCGTCAGTTGCTGTTTTCGCAGCGAGGCGACAACCGCGAGTTGTCCTCACAAGACATTGCGCACTATCGGCCACCTGGAAACAGCTTGCAGTTCTCGGTCACGGTGGCGTCCCGGTCGTGGGAGGTGGTGCTCAGTCCGCGAGCCGTTTTTTATGCCGACGAAGACCGCCGCAGTCTTCACTGGTCAGCCGCGACAGGCATCATTACCACCTTGCTCATGAGTGTCGCTGTGTTTTTGCTGAGCCGAAGCAATCACCTGACGGCACAAGCAAGAAGCAAAGCTGAGGCAGCAGACCGCAGTAAGTCGGACTTTTTCGCCAACATGAGCCACGAAATACGTACGCCGATGAATGCGGTCCTGGGTATCAGTCACTTGCTTCAAAACTGGACAGTGCGTAGTTCCCCCCTTCGTGTTCAGGCCGCCATTGGCTGCGC
>DAOSLL010000538.1:0-3394 GCA_035368905.1 Rhodoferax sp. | reverse complement strand
GCAACGCTGGCAATGCCTCGAACTCCGCATAACAATTCGCTCCACATAAAATCAAGATTCTGCGAGGCGAAGGTTTGTGTTGCGTTGGTCATTTCAATCTCCGAGTGCGTTGTTGCGATGCCTCTAGTAACGCGCTGTTTGATGGAGAAGCAAAGTTAATTTGGCTTCCTTTTTGGTGACTGCTCAGCGGCAATCTGGCGCAGGGCTTGAGCGAACACGGCAGCAGGCTGGCCACCCGAGATCAGGTGGCGGTCATTGATGACGACGGCGGGCACTGAATGAATGCCCTGGCCGGTGTAAAAGGCTTCGGCTTCACGTACCTCGGCAGCAAACTCATCACTGGCCAAAATGGCTCGGGCGCGTGGCACGTCCAGCGCGGCACTTGCCACAGCGTTCAGAAGCACATCAGGCGACTCCATGGCCTGGCTTTGAGCATGGCAGGCGACCAACAAGGCTTTTTTCAGGGCAAGCTGACCCGGTACCGAGCCAAGGCCAGCCCAATACAGCAGGCGATGTGCATCAAAGGTGTTGTAAATGCGGCCTCGGCCAGAGGGGTTGAAGGTAAACCCGACATCCGCCCCGCGCTGGGCAATGGTGGCCCGAATCTGCATCTGTTGCTCTGGGGTGGAGCCATACTTTTGAGTCAAATGCTCGCTGATGTCCTGACCCCCTGCGGGCATTTGGGGGTTGAGCTCAAACGGATGTATGTGGATGTCAACGGCCACTTCGTCACGCAACTGGTTCAGCGCCTGCTCCAGTGCGGCTAGGCCAATGGCGCACCACGGACAGGAAATGTCAGAGACAAAGTCAATTTTGAGCGTTTGGATCATGGGGTGTATCCGGCTATGGGGTTTGGAAAAGGCATTGTGCTGTCTTGCACAAACCCGTTCTCACCCGCGAAAGCGGGTGCGCAACAGAGTGAGCGACCTGTTTTGACGAAAGCTGCACCAATCATACTGTCTTGTCTGTGCAACCCGGCTCCGCTTTGCGCCACACGCTGGCCAGCCAGGGCTGCTGCTCAATGGGCAAACCGGCTGGTCGGTAGTAATGCAGCAACTCGGTAAACCCTGCGCGGCTCATGTGATGGCGCCACCCGGCCAGGTCATGGTAAGCCCCGTAGCGCTCGCCATGAAATCCCTCGTCATTGAAGCCACGCCGGTTTGAGCTGAACAACACGCCGCGTGGTTTCAGAGTGTCATGCAACTGGCGCAGCACTTGCGCCAGCGCCCGAACCGGCACATGAAACAGCGAGGCGTTGGCAAACACACCGTCAAAATGCGCCTCAGGCAAGTCAAGCGCCAAAAAATCCTGATGCCACACCTCGCAGCCGCTGTAGGCACGTGCCATGTCGGCAAAACGCGCCGCACCGTCAAGCCCCACTGCCCGGTGCCCCAGTGCGCTCAATGCTTTCAGGTCACGCCCAGGGCCACAGCCAAAGTCAAGAATGCTGTGCGGCACCGCCCCTTCGATAAACTGCAGCAAGGCATCCATGTTTTGGCGCACATCGTGGTCGCGGGTGCCGACAAAAAAATCGTCGGCATTCTGGTTGTAGTAGGCCACGGTGCGCTGCGTCAGTTCAGCCAGTTCTTTGGCTGCTTGGGATTTGGTGGTCATGGGACGGCGGGGTAAAAGAACCTATTTTGAGACAGAGCAATGCTATGCTGTTCAAATATTCTTGGAGCAAATGATCGATGACTTTGCAAATCGACCTCAAAAGCGCTGTGCTGGCCTTGTCAGATGCCCTTGATCTGGTCGGGGTCAACGATTTTCAGCACGGCAAGCGGGTCGCCATGATCGCGCGAAAAAGCGCCGTTCTGCTCGGCTTGCCTGAGGCGCAACTCGACAACCTGGTATGCGCCTGCCTGCTCCATGACATCGGCGTTTCATCCACTGCCATGCACCGGCGGCTGATACATGATTCAGAATGGAATGATCGGCATGCCCATTGCGAACGCGGGCATGAGCTGTTGCAGCCTTTTGCTCACCTGTCGCTGCTGGCTAACGCCGTCCGCTACCACCACACGCCCTGGGTAGAAATGCCGTCGGGCCTGAGTGAGGCCGATGCGCTCAACAGCAACCTGATACTTCTTGCCGACCACGTGGACTCGGTGCTGCTGCGCGAAGGGCTGGAGAACCCGCTTTTGCAGCGGGAAGCGATCTGTGCCGAAATTCAGGCCATGGCCGGTCACCTACTCGCGCCCGAGGTCGTGCGCGCCTTTCTTGGCGCCTGTGCCAACGAGGCTTTCTGGATTGCGCTGGTGCCGCGCCATGTCCATTTTTACCTCTCCGAACTGCCGCTGGCCAATTGGCAGATCACCATCGAGTTCCCGCAGGTTCGCCATGTGGCGCGCCTGGTATCGAGCATTGTCGATGCCAAGAGCCACTTCACTGCATCGCACTCACTGGGTGTGGCGCAGCTTTCCCGGCATCTGGGAGAGTGCATGGGATTGCACGCCGATGCCCTTGTCCAAGTGGAAATTGCCGGCCTGATGCATGATGTGGGCAAGCTGTGCGTGCCCGACGAAATTATCGATAAGCCTTTTGTGCTGACCCCTATGGAATTCTCGGTCATGGAGCGCCACAGTTTCGAGACCTATCAGATCCTGCGCCATATCCCCGGAATGGAGATGGTTGCCGAATGGGCGGCCTTTCACCATGAAACCCTCAATGGCCGTGGTTATCCCTTTCGCCATAAGGCTGAGCGTCTCAGCCTTGAAGCTCGCATCGTCGCCGTAGCGGATGTATTTCAGGCGCTGGCGCAGGCACGTCCCTATCGCAAGCCCCAGCCGGTGGAAGTGATCCCCGGCATCCTGAGCTTATTTGTCGCCAAAGGGGCACTTGATCCGGATGTGGTTGGCGTGGCCAGCGAGGACCTGCAGGCGAGTTGGCTGGCCGCCACGCAAACACTTTGAGCGTGGTTAATCCGGCTATAACAAGTTATAGATGCCAGATTGTGACTACTCACCCCATGTTGGGCTAGCGGGAGAATTTAGCCGAAGCTGGGCTGTGGCGTAGTACCTTGGAATGCGGCCTCAAGGGAGCTAAAGATATAGCAATCGCGAATCAAAACTCACATTCCGCACATCTTTGAGCGTGTTTAATCCGAATTACTGAGTGGCTCTGGCCTCAGTTTTGGATCTGTTGCTCAGCGTCTATCAGACGTTCCGTTTCTGTCTCCCACTCTCGCATTAACTTCTTAGCCCTTCGGAAGTTGTCGATGGCCAAACGAATTGAGAGGGCCTGCTGAGCAGATATCTGGCGATGAACTAGCTTGCCCCCACGCATGTGACCCCACTCAATGTAGGGGCCATGCCGAGCGGTTGGATCCGTGGCACACGCACATCCTGGTCTGCCGCACATCTTGGTGCGTTCAAGCAGAGTACCTGAGCATAGG
>DAOSLL010000537.1:0-3404 GCA_035368905.1 Rhodoferax sp. | reverse complement strand
AGCACCCCGTGGCCGTGCGACCCCATCACCACCAGGTCAAACTTGCCCTCGGTAGCCAACTCGGCGATGGCGGGGCCGGGAGACGCCACCTTCCAACTGCTCTTGGCGATCAGTCCGTGGCGCTGTAGAAACTTGTCGATGGGAGCCAGCACCTTTTCAGCTTCGTCGGTATAGTATTTTTGAACAATCTCTTTGCCAACCGCAGACCGCGCCCTGGGGGGTACAGCACTTTGGACGGTGAACAACACGTAGTCGTGGGCTGAGGTGAAAAGGTCGTCGTGATTGACCAGATAGGCCAGCATTTTTTTGCTGTACTGGCTGCCATCAACAGCGAGCAGGACTTTCATATTGACTCCTTGGGTTGGCCGTTTGAATGCAAGCGTACCGATTCCACCCAGGGATGCAATGCAATGTCCCTACAGACTGATAGTATTTGGCCGATCGCCATGTCAGATGGTGGACCGGAACTGCACGTGCTGGACGCCGCCGCCTTGGCCGCGAGCTTGGACGCCACAGCCGTTTTCGCCGGTGTCTCGCCCGCCCACAAGATGTGCGTTGTTCGGGCGCTCCATGTTTCAGTACGCTCTGGCCCGTGACGGCCAGTCTCATGCCCTGACGCTGGCTTTCACAACCTTCGTGCTGTTCCAGTTCTTCAATGTTTTCAACGCCCGCTCGGAGCACAGCACAGTGTTCAACACGAACTTTTTCAGCAACGTCAAGCTGTGGCTCGCCTTGGGCGCCGTTCTGGGCATGCAGGTGCTGGCGGTTCACTGGGGCCCGGCGCAGACCATCTTCGATACCGTTGACCTGGCATGGGGTAACTGGCTGCTGGCGATTGCGGTGGCGTCGTCGGTTCTTGTGCTGGATCAGTAGTGTCCCAACGTTCTTCATAGGAGAGCGAGCTGATTTGACTCGAAATCCGCATCTGAATTTGTCGAGGGTGGTTTAAGTAGTTGATTTATTGGGATATTTTCAAACATGGACAGACTCAGGATTTGTAGAATTTCGTACAGGCTGTGATGATCAAGATGCAAGCGTTTTTTGGCAATGGCGATCAGCAGGTAGGTGGAAATGGCAATCCATATCTGCGTCTTGACGGCGTTCTCGCCGGTGCCAAAGAAGACCTTGATACGCAAATGCTGCTTGATCCATTTGAAGAACAACTCCACCTGCCAGCGCTGGCGGTACAAATCAGCAATCAACTCGGGCTTCAAGGCAAAGTTGTTGGTCAGAAATACCAATCGCTTTCCCGTGTCGTCCCTGATCACCACGCGGCGCATCGTTGTAGGGTAGTCCTTGCTCGACAGATAGGTTGTCAGCACGCCGGTCTGATCGCACAGTACTTTCGTCTTGATTCGATCCACCGGATGCGAGTAGCGCCGCTTGAACTTGGTGTTGCTCTTGGAGCGCGTCACAAAGAAGGCTTGCGCCTCGTGAATCACGAACAATCTGGCGAAGTCCAGATAGCCCCGATCCATCAGGTAAAACGCTCCCGGCTCCAGCAACAGGGAGTCCATCACATTGACCTCGTGCGTCTTGCCGTCGGTGATGTGAATGAAACTGGGGATATTGCCTCTCAAGTCCAGCAGCGTGTGCAACTTGATGGCCGCCTTGGTCGAGCGAAACGGTGCCCAGGCAAACACCGACAGACACAAGTCGATAGTGCTGGCATCGAAGGCGTAGACCGCTGCATCGAGTTCCACGCCAAACGGCTCCGTGGCGTACAGGGGTCGCGCCAAGCCAATCAGATGCTTGGCGAAGTCGGCATAAATTTGCCACGGACGTGTGGCATTCGCGTTGGCCAGGGTGTTGCGCGAAATCGTCTGGCAACGAAAGCCCATGTGATACAGCCGACGTCCCTGAGCGCGAAGGTTGACTTCGATGTCGCGCAGGGACTCGCGGTAGGTCAACTGGGCGAATGCCATGGCGAAGAATTGATCCAGGCAAGAGAAGTCCTTGACCTTGTGTTCGCCGTTGTGGTCGGCCACACAGCGCCGAAACGTGCTCAGTGGCAGATAGAGCATGAGTTGCGCAAATACGAGCTTGCCTTGGTGCATGACGGTCTTGGGCGGAAATCCGCAAAAAACCGACAGTTTGACGCTCGACGACGTTCAAATCGAGACCAGACTCAAACACCAAATTTAACAAGCAAATCATTAACTTACAACATCCCGATGTGACAACGTTGGGACAGAAGTGACGACGCATGAATAAGAGAATGAACGTCGTTGATTTAAATGCATGGCCCGAGGAGGCTTCACGATCGGCACCGAATCGCAAGACAGGCATGCGATCGGTTCACTCAGTCTGGCGTGGGTTGTTTGCCGAGGCCACCTGGGCTCGGCGATGTTGTTGACGCTACAAAGTGTGATGGGCGGAATTGGCCACTGTGTCAGCTGATTCGTTTTGATTGACTTGCTCGGATGCGAGCAGTTTCGTCAATCACCCCCTAGATACAAGTCAACAGCAAGCGCCTTGCGTGATGCTGTTTTTCAACAATAACTACCCGTTCGAGGTGATATTTTGGGCGTTACCCTATCTTTGATTGTGACTTTTTGGGCAGGCTATCTGATCATCAAAAAGTTCAAGCCCCAACCTGTTTTGTTTATGGCAGGTCTGGCGTTGATGTTTTTGGCCGTACTTCTTGGTTTGGGCACGATATTGCCTGCCAAGGAAAGCACTGGCCTGGTGCTGTTTGATGCCTTTGAATTTATCAAGAAAACTTTCGCATCCAGGGCCGGAGGCTTGGGTCTCAACATCATGGCTGTTGGCGGTTTTGCACGTTATATGGACCATATTGGTGCCAGCAAGGCCCTTGTCAAGTTGACCATCAGGCCACTTGTTGCGCTGCGATCCCCCTACCTTGTCATGGCCGGTGTCTGGATTATGGGAATGTGCCTGGGATTGGCCATTAACAGCGCATCGGGCTTGGCCATGCTGCTGATGGTGACCGCCTTCCCGGTTTTGATCAGCCTCGGTGTCAGTCGCTTGTCGGCCGTTGCGGTGATTGCCACAACCCTGTGCCTTGACTGGAGTCCCAGCGATACAGGCACGATTCTGGCCGCCACAACGGCTGGCATTGATCCCGTCAAATACTGGGTGAAGTACCAGGTTCCAGTGGCCCTGGCGGTGATTCCTGTCGTTGCGGTTCTGCATTTCTTTACACAAAAATGGATGGACAAACGCGATGGACACGTGGTTCAAGTCACCGGTTTGATTGCACCTAAGGGCAAAGACGGCGAAGTGGAAAAAATTCCACCCATGTACTACGCCATATTGCCGATCATTCCTCTCGCCCTCATTTTGATATTCAGTGATTTGTGGATTTCTTGGATCAAGATGGACATCATCAAGGCGATGCTGATTGGCCTAGCCTTGGCGATGATCACAGAATTTGTCCGCAT
>DAOSLL010000536.1:0-3405 GCA_035368905.1 Rhodoferax sp. | reverse complement strand
ACACCCGCCGTGACAATGTGGCGGAGCGTCTGATCAAGCGCTTTGGTGCAGCATTTGGGGATGGTGCAGTACGGGCGCTGCGCTCATCGGCTGTGCTGCATTGATGGCTGCTGTGAAATTGCGCAAGCCAGCATGGGAACCTGGTTCGGCTTAAAGTTGAGGTTTTTTGGTCTTTTTGGCTTCTAGCCTTTACTGCACAAGCGCTGGCAGCTATCTTTTTTGATTGTTCCAGGATCGCTTGCAGGCGTCTGGATTGGCCGTTGCATGGCCTTTGGTTAGCGGCCAATGGCAAACACCGCCGGCGTGGCGTTGTCCAGCGGCACGGTTTTGTGCTTCCAGTTTTTCACACTGTCGCTGGCGGTTTGTCCGCGTGCCAGGGTTAGCCCGCTGCTCAAGGTCAGTCGGGTGTTGTGTTGCAGGGTTTGCAGCAGCGCCTGAAGCATCACCAGGTTGCGATAGGGTGTTTCGATGAAAAGCTGAGTCTGACCACTTTTGAGAGCCAGAGACTCCAGATCACGGATGCGCTGCACCCGCTCGACGGCATCTACCGGCAAATAGCCGATAAAGGCAAAGTTCTGGCCATTCAAGCCACTGGCTGCCAGGGCCAGCAGCAGCGAGACCGGGCCGACCAGCGGCACCACCGCGATGCCCGCCTGGTGCGCCGCCCGCACCACCGACGAGCCGGGGTCGGCCACGGCTGGCATGCCGGCTTCGCTGACCAGACCCAGGTGATGACCGACCAGCGCCGGCTGCAGCAGTGGCAGGGCATCAAAATTGCCAAGGTGGTCACCCTTTTTATGGACCTCGCGTGGCAGTTCGACCAGAGACATCTGCTGGATGTTCTGGCACAGTGGCGTGATGGCGTCGATGCGCTTAAGGTAGGCACGGGTGGACTTGGCATTCTCGCAAATCCAGTGCGTCAGGCTGGCCGCCACCTGCAGCGTGCCCAGCGGCAGCGTGGCTTGCAGGTCTGACGTTTCATTGCAGCCGAAATCCAGCGGCGCGGGCACCAGGTAAAGCGTTCCCTTGGGCGGATTGCCGGGCGTGTTCATCATCCTAGATTCCTCAGTTGGACGCGCCCGAGTGGGCCGCTGGCAGCCCGTCTGGGTAGGCGCGACGACGACGCACAGCTCCTGCCCGCTAGGAGGAGCAACGCCCCCAGGCGCGTTGCCAGCGGTTCAATCGGGTGCGTAGCGCTGTCACCCAATGGGTGAACCCCATCGAAGCTGAAGAAGTAAATGCTCATAAGGACTTACAGATGAAAACAAGCGGTCAACTGAGGAATCCAGGATCATGTGCCCAGCACCTGCAGTCCGGCGGCTTCGAGCAGGCGGCAGGTGCGCATCAGCGGCAGGCCGATCAGCGCGGTTGGGTCGTCGCTGTCAATGCGCTCCAGCAGCGCAATGCCCAATCCCTCGCTTTTGGCACTGCCAGCGCAGTCGTAGGGCACTTCGGCCAGCAAATAGGCCTCGATCTGGGCATTGCTGAGGTTGCGGAACTTGACCTTGACTTGCGCCAGATCGGTCTGGGCAAATCTGGTTGCCAGGCAAACCACCGCCACCGCCGTCTGAAACACCACGGTTTTGCCACGCATGGTTTGCAACTGTGCAACAGCGCGTGCGTGGTGGCCGGGTTTGCCCAGTGGCACGCCGTCAAGGTCTGCCACCTGATCCGACCCAATCACCACAGCCTCGGGGTGCAGCGCGGCAACCGCCTGCGCCTTGGCCAGCGCCAGCCGACAAGCCATCTGTTGCGGGCTTTCATGGCCCAGCGGCATCTCATCGACCTGTGAGGCGAGCACGGTAAAGGGCAGGCGAAGTCGCGCCAGCAGTTGCTGGCGGTAAACCGAGGTGGAGGCAAGGATCAACTGACGGGGTGGCGTATGAGTCATGTCCCGATTCTCTTACACTGATCCCCATGATTGAACACCAGCACCCACCAAAACTCGATGTCAGACACGCAGCGCAGTCTTCAGCGCATCTTAGCGGACACGATTTGCTAGCAAATTACGAGCGTCTGATGCATGAGACACAGGGGCTGGGGAGCGAAAACACCTTGAACTGGTCGGCACAGGCAGGGCTGCGGGCGGATCAGGCGGGGTTGGCATGCGACTGGCTGCATTTGACGGTGGCGACCACTTTGCCGCTGGTCTGCCAGCGCTGCCTTGGCCAGGTTGACGTGCTGGTGCAGGTGGCCCAGGATTTCCGCTTTGTGGCGAGTGAAGGCATAGCCGAGCAGCAGGATGATGAAGCCGAAGAAGACCTGTTGGTTACCAGTCGGGACTTTGATCTGGCTGGCCTGATCGAAGACGAGGTGCTGCTGGCTTTGCCGCTGGTGCCACGTCACGACACTTGCCCGGTGGCCGTCATGATGGCGGTGGCGGATGCAGACTTTCAGGAAGCACCGGAGAAGCCCAATCCGTTTGCCCAACTGGCCCAGCTCAAGGGCCAGACACCAGGCTGACCCAGGGTCAATACCGGGGCCTGCCGGTGGAATGGTGCCTCGGCTGCGACACAACTGCAGCGGCCCAACTTGCCCCTGCGCATTGCCCTACCGCAACGGTTGGCAATTCGCTATTTGGCTCCTGACCCGGCGGAAATCATCGCCAAATACCGCCGATATGACCCGCCTTGTGCTGCACAGCCAATGGCGGCTTGAACTCAAGGGGTAACTTGCCACTGTCCAGATCTTGACACATCAGATTTCTTCGCAAGAAATGTGCAGACTGAACCTCTTGGAGACCAGATTCAAAGCAAAGAATACCCTGTGGAATCGTCTGAAGCGTGCTCTCTGCGGGTTTTAGCCGCGTGGTTGTCACTGGATGCAATCTTCGCGAAAACCTTTTGATAGGCTTGGGCCGTTTTCCGGCTATCGCCTGGACTGGGAACGATGGTCAGTACTTCCGGATGATTCTCGGCCAATTTTTCACCATGGAGGATGGCCGCCTTGAATTCGGCAACGGCATCGTCGTACTCGCCCTCGCGCATCAGAATCTCGGCAAGCATTCGATGGACCAACATGAGACTGCGGGACCCTTTGCTCAAGTCGGCCAATCCCCTTTTTGCTTCCACCAAGTTGCCCTGTTCGATGTACATCCGTGCAACGCCAAGCAGTGCCGTCACCATCGCGGGGTCAAGCTCGGCTGCCTTGTTGAATGCCTTAAGGGCCAAATCAAATTCGCCGGTCTCCTCATAAGCGCGCGCCAGCAGGTTGTGGATCGATGCGTTTTCCGGCTTCAAGTCAATCGCCTTCTTGCTTGCACCGATGGCCTGCTTGGATTCACCACGAGCGACAAATAGTCTGGCGAGCAACGCATGCGCCTGCCAGGATTCTGGGTGTTTGGTCACTGCAGAGGTAAGCTCTTTCAGCGCAGCATCAACATCGCCCGCGCGCTGATAGACGCCA
>DAOSLL010000535.1:0-3408 GCA_035368905.1 Rhodoferax sp. | reverse complement strand
AGGGTCGCCAGCATTGACCAGTGCGCGCGCGACAAGTCAAGCCACTGCCATCGCCGATCCATCAGTTTGCGCAGCAACCGCGCCGAATCGGTAAGGAGCAAACCGGTGCCCTGGTGGGAATCTTGAATCATCATGAATGCATTTTCGCTGTCAATTCAATGATAGGCCGCAAACGCCAAACCCCAAGCCCTGCAGCAACAAGAAGGCGAATTTGCGCATGATGGTCAGCGTGCTTGCCATTGCGCTGCCTCGTTTAAGTTGGCATACGACCAATTCGAGCCAAGCAACCGGAAGAACTTTCGTACACGAAATGCCTGCGAAAACTTTTTGCTGCCAACGCCCGCTGGGCGCGCGACATGCGTGCCGTCGATCCTGGCCCTTATTTTCCGGACTGGCGGCATTGCAAAACCCGGCCTGCCTGTGGATTGGCGGCCCGGAAGATGGCCGCTTGCAAGATATGCAAACCGCACCGAAATCGGGCCCTGAACTTGATCTGGTGATTGATCAAGACGTGCCGCCGGTGCAGTTGCGCTACCTGAACAGCCCAGCAGCATCACTTTGATTGCTATGTAAAATGTAGCTGGCAGCGCACATGAGTAAAGGGCTAGAGGCCAATTTGGCGCTATGCGCGTCAAACTTACCAACATGTTGTCGGTCTTTGCCGACAGTCTCGGGCAGCAGGCATCCCGTTTTGAACCTGTTGTGGGCCATGGCTGTTCGCCAAAGGCGAACCTCATTTTTCCAGCTTGTCTGGGAAAATGCCTAGTCTCTAACAAGTCAAGTCTTTGCATATCATGCGAAGAATTCAAACATTCAAAGTCATTCGCCGCGAGGGCGCGACTCCTACAAATTCAAATGGGCGCCGACTGTTTGTGCAGGAGTCGCGCCCTCGCGACGAAGGCCGTCCAATTCCGGCTCGTCCGGCTTGGGCATTTAGCATTCAAGCAGTCGGCAGCACTCCCGCCGCCGCTTTGCCTGCTTCAGCAAAGTCTGGCCCGCAAGGTGGCTTGCGGTGTCGGGCCGGTTCAAGTCCGGATGAAGCGACTTGCAGCCACCCCGCGCGATGACATTGACCACCTTCTTTCAACCCCAACAAACAGCAGAAAACGCCATGACCGATGCCAGGGTCAGGCCACCTCAAAATAATTCGCCAAGCTGCTGCCCACCAACGCAATTGCCGGGTGGGCGCGCAACACCGGCCAGAGCCGACGGGCGATTCATGCAGCCAACCCAGACCTGGCATAAAGCTCACTGCGTCGGCCTGCTGCATGCAAATCAGGATATATGGGTCAAATCAGCCTCTAGCCCTTGTGGAATATGCGCTAGCAGCTATTATTTAGATAGCTATTCAAACCCTGGAAAGCCAGGGTCCAGACATCTTGAAATTGGGCACAACCACAGCATCGTGAGAGTCCCAGCCCGTGCCAGCCAGCGCAGGGTCAATCGGGGTCCGATCCCAATCCAAACAGCAACCCGCATGGCGCTGCCTGTAACCGGCCTTGGGGCCTCGCATGCTAGCGTCGGCGCGTTTTAGCAAGCATCGGGTTGTTGAAAAGGCGCATTCAACCCAGCTACCTCCGTTGCGCGCGCCCGAGTGGGCCGTTGGTGGCGCGGCCGGACAGGGCGAACGCCACGGCGCCAAAGGTGCCTGCGCAGGTTTGGACGGCCAACAGCAGACCAGTCTTTTGGCATCGCTGCGCCCTGCCCTGCATGTCGCAGCGAGCGGCGAGGCACGACGATGCTCAGCAACTGAAGAGCATGTCTTCCTGGCGGACGAGGCAGGCGCGTCGCCCCCAGTCGCGTTGCCAGCGGTTCAATCGGGTACGTAGCGCTGTTACCGAGTTGGCAAACCTCATCGAGAAAAATGCTCAGGATGATTTGAAGATGACAACAGGCGGTCTCAACCGAGGAATCCTGGATCAACCGTCTTTGCCATCCGGGCGCGCACTCACCAGCCAGGGTGTGTACTGCCACAGGTAGATCAGGAAAGCGACACTCCAGGCCGCCGCTGCGCAAATCAGTGAATAGAGGGTGAGCGATGGTGCCAGCAGCGGCAGCAAAACCCGCAGCAGTGCTGCCAGCATGACCAATGCGTAAGCCGCTATCTCAGGCGCATCTGCTGTCAGAGCCCGCCCGGTATGGCCGCGCGCGGTGCGCGTCATCATGCCCATGATCAAGCCACCGGTGGCCCCCACCCCCAGCGGATGGACCCCGATCGACACCGGCACCAAGCCCATCTGTGCCAGGGCCAGCAGCCCTAATCCCAGCGCCAGCCACAAATGCGACAGGTGCAATATCCACAAAATGGGGCGGCTGCGGGTGGCCAGCGGATGCCAGCGCCATTGACGACCCAGGTGCAACGCACAGGCCAGGGCCAGCGCTGCGGCGGCAAGTCCAGTGTGCCAGTCGGTCACCCATAACACCAGGCCGACGGCAGTTGCCGCCAGCGCACTGCGCTCCAGCCAGGGCAGGGCAACAATTTTCAGGCCGACAATGGCACTGGTGGTGAAAAAGGGCACAACGCGCCCGGCAATCACGCACTCGATCATCACGATGAAAGCCAGGCCTGCATACAAACTGCGCATTGGGGCCAGGTCGATCATCCCATTGACCGACAAATGAAAGCTCAGATTCACCAGCGAGAGCAACAGCAAAATGAACGCCAGCGGCAGGTTGCGCCAGTTGCGGGCGCGTAGCAGCAGGCGCAGAAAGATCAGCCCCACCGCGGGAAGCAAGGCCAGATCAAGCACCGCAAACATTGCATAGGGCGCCCCCAGGGCGGCTATGCGTGCGCCAAGCCAGAGCAAAAACAGCAGGCCCAGCGCGGGGCCTCGCGGGGTGGCCAAGCCGGTCCAGCTTTTGCCAGCCGTCATCAGAAATCCCACAATGACGGCGATGGCAAATCCAAACAACATCTCATGCGCGTGCCAAAGCGGCGGTGGCGGCGTCGGCAACCAGGTGATGGCACCCAGAATAACTGCCAGCCACAGCGGAATTGCCAAGGCAGCAAAAAGGGCCGCACCCAAATAGAACGGGCGAAACGCCAGCCGCAACCACGGCAAGCCGTGCGGCAGCGACGATACAGGTGATTGGCCAAAGATGGGTAATGACATTCAATGATCCGGTTGGGTTTTTGAGATTACGGTTGCGGCCACCGATGTCGCCACCGGTGCCAGTTGCTGCTCACCCCAAGTCAGCCAGTCGTCACCAAACAGCTCCGCCGGGTGGGGCAAGCGCTCGTTGGCACAGGCCATGGCATCGGCGGCACACAATTGGTCGCAGCCCCAGCAAATGCGTTCGGGCCTGGTGGGATGAATCGGGAATTTTTTGGCCATGAGGACAGGGGTTTTTCAGGCTTAGGATGTGGTCAGAAATAACTTCCCCTATTTGCACCGGCGGATTTGGGCG
>DAOSLL010000534.1:0-3410 GCA_035368905.1 Rhodoferax sp. | reverse complement strand
CCGGTGACCACCTTGAGCTGGCTGACCCGATTGTCTGCGCCAACCCGCATCACATCGCTAAAGCCGTCGCGCACCAGCACGGCACTTTGCACCACGGTGAGTGCGCTTGATTGTCCCAGCTAAAAATCGCCTCGGGCAAACATGCCGGGTTTGAAAGCATCGGACAGCGCCTTGGCAGCGAGCGCTGCCGCGGGCAAATTCACATAGACCGGTGCATTGCGGGTTTGTTTCAGTCGCACCGCCGCCGAAGCGCCGGATGACGATCCACCCACGACCGTAACCATGCGTGAGAAATTGAAATTGCACGGATAACATTCAGCATCAGATGTCTGCCACGAACAATGTGCAATGAAGTGTATGAATCAAACCTTACCCAAACAACACACTGATGACGATCTCCATTGATTGGCAAAAGCTGACTTCCCTGGCCCCACGCGCAGGCTCCGCGCCACGCATGACCCCTGCAAATCCGCAACAGCAACTGGACCAGTGGCCAGCGCGGCGGTGCCTGATTGAGGCACTTGCAGATGACGCCTTCTCCTTGCCAGGGTGTGTTGCGCAACCGACCATCGTTGCGCCAGATGGATCGTGGGCACTGACCTTGCCCGAGGTTCTCAATCGCGATCCAATGGCATTCTTGGCGCGCGAGGAGTTGGCCCACATCCACAATCCGCCGACCGGCAGCATGCAGGCCATGTTGCCCGAGCCTTTCCGATCCCTGGCCCGCAGGGCTCGGTGTTTATCTTTGCCCCGCGCAACAACGAAGCGTTGCATTGGGCAAAAGGCCTGCTGAAGGTATCCCATGCATGGGCCAACGGCACATTATTACCAACCAACCAGATAGAAGAGGGACTTCTGCCATGATAAAAACGATCAGCATCATTGGCGCATCTGCAGGTATTGGCTTGCAGTGCGTGCAAGTCGCGCTGCAGCGCGGGCACCGCGTCATCAGCCTCTCGCGCAAGGTAGATACCTTGCCCGACCACCCGAACTTGCAGGTCATT
Source organism: Rhodoferax sp. (assembly GCA_035368905.1). Lineage (GTDB taxonomy): Bacteria > Pseudomonadota > Gammaproteobacteria > Burkholderiales > Burkholderiaceae_C > Rhodoferax. The sequence goes on along the minus strand of DAOSLL010000534.1, from coordinate 2,406 downwards.
CAAGGAAGCGCCACCAAGACAGACGATTTGCGCCGCGCTCTGAACGGTGCTGACGCAGTGCTTGTCGCCTTGGGCACCGGCGTGGACCGCAAGCCCACAACGCTCTACACCGACTTTGCGAAAGCACTGCTGCCGTTGCAGTCTGAACTGGGGCAGACACCCATTCAATTGCTCACCGGCTTTGGCACGGGTGACAGCGCGCAGTATCAGGGACTGGTGGCCAGGTGGTTGTTTCGACTGCTGCTCAAAGCCGTCTATGAAAACAAGACAGCGATGGAGCAAATGATCGAGTCCAGCACACTCAACTGGTCATTGGTACGCCCGGGCATGCTGACCAATGCCAGCACAGTTGCGCCGGCACGGGTGCAGGTGGACTACACGCCGGGCATGAAGGTCGGGGCCGTCAGCCGCATGGCGGTGGCCCGTTTCATGGTCGAACAGGCAGAGCACCCCACTTGCCAGAAGCGCAAACCTGCCCTGTCGGCGCGGTAGCAGACAAGCCACCGCAGCGCGGTGTGTGGATACCGCCAGGCCAGCAGCATGCGGTGCTTTCCAGGAGGCGCTTTGACTTTTGCACGCTGTATGTGAATGCGACGATGGCCAAAGCTGGCGGGCTTGCTTGCCACGTGGTGCAGATCTCACCTTTGCTGTCAGAGCTGCTTCTCAAGGGCGCGGAGTTTGGTGTGGATTGGCAACGCAACTGTTCTCAGGAGCATTTGCTGCGGGTCGCGCTGGATCAGGTTGCCACCCAGCGCAGCGGCAGCCCGGCCCAGCGTTTGACCCGGCGCTCGAACTGGTGCAGGCTGCGGCGCGGCCCCGACACCGCCGTGCGCTGTGCCAGGTGAGCGCCCCAGTCGGCGTAGGCGGTGGGTCTGCCCATGCGCGGGGCCGCGACAAGCCGACCAACGCGGCTCCAGAATATCATCCAGTAGCGCCATGCGCTGCGCGTCGTTGGGCGCGCCTTGTACCGGGCCTGGGGCAAGGCCGCTGGTGGCGCACTTCACTGCCGAGCGGCGACGGGCTCAGCGCCCGTGTTGGGGCGTCCGTATACACTGCCACCATGAACACCGCCCCCGACCCAACCCGTTGCCCGCTATGTGGCAAAGAGAACCGTTGCGCGATGGAAATCGAGCGCGCCAGCGGTGAGCCTCAGCCGCCCTGCTGGTGCAGCACGCAGCGCTTTCCCGCCGACTTGCTGGCGCGGCTGCCGAGCGAAGCGGCGGGCAAGGCCTGCATCTGCGCCAACTGTCTGAGCGGTTTTCTCAATCCCCGCCCCGCCCCAGCGAGCACCCCTGCAAGCGCCCCAGTGAACGCCGCATGATGGGTGTGCTGGATCGGATGCCGTTGAAGTGGCTGGCGGCGGTTGCGCTGTGGTTGGCGGTGGCACCGATCATGCCCGAGCCCCACCTGATCGAAAAGCTGCGCATGCTCAGCCAAGGCACGTTGCGCCAACCGCTGGACATCTTCGACCTGTTGCTGCACAGCGTTCCGATGGCACTGCTGGCGTTGCGCGTGTGGCGCGACGCGCGGCGGCGCCAGTGCTAGGTGCCTGCCAGACTCGGCGCGAGCCTTAGCTCTCCACAAAGGCCAGCACCACAGCCTTGTCCAACGAGGTGTGAGCCTGAACGGCTAGCGTATTTCCACCCTGCAGTGAGCTCAAAGCGGGGTCGGCAACTCACCAAATGGTCAACAGGTTGATCATCCAGCGATAGTGATCAAAAGGAACGAAACCAAGCTGCGCACGCTTGCGCAGATGCCCAGCCCTTTGCAGGAATAGGCGACGAAGTAGTCCTGCGCGCTGTCGTCACCACCCAAGCTTTGGCAAAGCCATACGCAAAGATGCCGCATTCGAGGTATTTGCGAAGCGCCTGGCGGGCATCAGCCTTGGGGTGTGGTGGTCGCCCTGCCGGTAGAACTGGCCCGCGCTAGCGAGTTCATGGCAGGTCTTGAAGTGCTCGGCAGCGGTTTTGTAGCGCTTGGGCTTTGCATCCCGCTTGCGAATACGCGCGCGAATGTGCTTGCGTTGGGTGGGCGGTGGCGGGCATGGGCAGTGCCAGCAGAAGCTGGGTGACCAATGATGCTGTGGCTCTATACAGCAACATGTATTTGTGGTGCGGCCAGCAGGCACGTCAATCAATCCTGAATTGATAGCTGCTTGCGCATATTCCACAAGCGCTGCAGCCCGATTTCCCTTACAAGCGCGGCGGCCATCGAATGAACGCCATTGGCCGAACCGATAGCGGTGGCAGTTGCAAAAGGATTTCGCAATGGCTGTTTCCTCTACCGCACTGGCCAACACCGGCGTGCTGGACCTCGACTTTCTGCCTTGCGTGACAGGTTTGGCGCCAAAGGAACTGTCATTGATCGCAATTTCCGCTGCAACGGGCATGCCAGACGCAGCGCTGC
>DAOSLL010000533.1:0-3414 GCA_035368905.1 Rhodoferax sp. | reverse complement strand
AAGAAATCGCCCTCGATCCCGAACTGCTGGGCAATGTGTTTGAAAACCTGCTGGCCAGCTACAACCCCGAAACCGGCACCAACGCCCGCCGCCAGACCGGCTCGTTTTACACGCCGCGCCCCATCGTGGATTACATGGTGGACGAATCCCTCAAGGCCTATCTTGCAGACGCTCTGGTCAAAGCTTTGCCCACCACCACGGCGGCTGATGCCAAAGCCGGACTGGAAATGCTGTTCGCCTATACCGAGAAAGAACACGCTTTTGCAGAGGCAGAGATTGACGCGCTGATTACGGCCATCAATGCCTGCAACATCCTAGACCCAGCATGTGGGTCGGGTGCCTACCCCATGGGTATCTTGCACAAGCTGGTGTTTATTTTGGGCAAGCTGGACCCGCACAATGAAAAATGGTGGCAGCGCCAGGTAGCCAAGGCCGAAGAAATTGAAGACGTTGAAGCCCGCGCTTCATCGGTGCAAGCCATCAACAACGACTTTGCAAACAACGCGCTGGACTATGGCCGCAAGCTGTACCTGATTGAGAACTGCATCTACGGTGCAGACATCCAGCCCATTGCCATCCAGATTTCAAAGCTGCGTTTTTTTATCTCCTTGATTTGCGACCAACGCACCCACAGCGACAAAGCGCGCAATCTAGGCGTGAGGCCGCTGCCTAATTTGGAAACTAAGTTTGTCGCCGCGAATACCCTGTTCGGCTTAAACTTGCCAGCCAATCTGAGCCTGTTTGGTAGCCCCGCCATTGGGCAACTTGAAAAAGAACTCGAACGCGTGCGCCACCGCTACTTTTCGGCCCAGACGCGCGTGGCAAAACGCGAGCTGCAGAAAAAAGACCGCGAATTGGTGCAGAAGATCATCAAGCTGCTTAAGACCGATGATTTTGGCAATGAAGACGTGTACCGCCGCATCGCCTGGAACCCATACGACCACCACAGCGTGGCCGAATTTTTTGACCCCGAAACCATGTTTGGCCCCGCTTTGGCGGAAGGCTTTGACGTGGTGATTGGCAACCCGCCCTACGTACAGGTCAAGAAAGGAATTTTCTCTAAGCATCAGTTTCCTTGGTCTGAGGGTAAGGATGTTGGTAAGCAAAACCTGTACAAAGTTTTTCTAGAGGCCTCATACAACTTCTTGAAGCCGAATGGCATCGCCAGCTTGATCGTGCAAAGCTCGCTCATGGCAGATCTGAGTTCAGCCCGAACGCGCGAAATGCTTCTAACCGAAACCAAAATTAGATATGTTTTGGAGTTCCCAAAAACTGCGCCGACGAAGGCCGGGCAGGTTTTTGCGAGCGTACTTCAAGGCACTTGCATCTGCCAATTTCAGAAAACCGCTTCCCCTGACAATGATTTTTCTATTTCATGCAACAACGATGTCACCACGATTTCATCGCTTGACTTCGAGACCGTCCGACAAAGCGACCTGATTCGCTTTCGCCCCGGTAGCTTCGAGTTCCCGCTCTTCAGACCTGGGGAATTTGCCATCTATCGCCGCCTTTTCATTAATGCTGTCTCGCTCAAGACTCTGATGGCAAGCATTACGCAAGGCGATTTAAATTTAACAACAAACGCCGATTCATTTTCTAGCAAAGAATCGTCAGTAAAACTGTATCGCGGTAGGAATATTCATCGATTCAGTCTTGAAGAAACCGTCTCCGATTGGGTGAAAGTAGATTGTTTTGATGAACGGGCAAAACGAAATGGCGAAGACACGCTGTTAGTCTGTCAGGAAATTACCGGAACGGTTGATCCTCGGCGACTGAACTTCACCTTGATTGATAAACCAGGAGAAGCATTTTTGTTCGGCCATACCGTACAGAAGATTGTGCTGAAAAATCAGGCGCAATCGAAAGCAGTCTTGGCGATACTGAACTCGCGGCTGATGGACTGGTGTTTCCGAAAAACTTCAACCAACAACCATGTTGGCGGCTATGAACTCGAAGCCCTGCCAGTTCCAACTTCGATTCCAATGCGGGAGGTAGTTGTGCTCACTACCCTTGTGGACTACCTTCTCGCGGCAATGCGAAGTGGTGAAAAAGTGGTGTTTGCTTTTCTTGACACGCTGATTGACGCTTGTGTATTGGAGCTGTACTTCTCAGAACACATGGGTGAAAGGGGGCTAGGCATCACGGCATACGTCCGCGCGCTGCTTCCCGACGCCAGGACAATTTTGAGCCCAGATGATTTGGTCCAAGCGGCCATAAACTTCTACCACGCAGCCAACGATCCCAAACACCCCATTCGCAACATCCTCATGCGCATCCCTGTTGACAGCCCGGACTTGCTAGCCTTGATTCAGCGTGAGGGCGCGACATGAGCACACTTAGGATTCAGCGCATTGAGGCCAAGGCGTTCAAAGCCTTTAAACACCTAGATTTCAAAATCGATGGACGGAATCTATTGGCCTTCGGTGCCAATGGCTCTGGCAAATCGTCACTGTACTGGACGCTTTACACCTTCCTGCAAAGTGCGCAGAAAGAGTCGGCGGATGTTGCCAAGTATTTTGACAAGGATCGGCCAGAGCATTTGTTAAATCTGAATGTCACCGATGCCGAGAGAGCCCTGGCGGCGATCACAGTGACTCTTCAAAATGAAGATGCGTCCAACTGCCCGGCGTTTACGTTGTCGCTAACCCAGCATGGAACACAAGCCAATTCTGACATCCGCAAAGGGTGCCTAGCAAGTGACTTCGTCACCTATCGAATACTTTTCAATTTCTATCACTTCAGAAATTCCCAGCCTATCGACCTCTGGCCGGTTTTCGAGAGTGAAATACTGCCAGCTTGCAACACAGCAAGCGTGGCCGACATGTTGGGACTGTGGACTTATCTCAAAGGAGCCGATCCGTATGGAGAGATCCAACGCCACAGTGAACGTGGTTCGGCTGTAAAAAAGCGTTACGACGAATTTGATGTATTGCTCAAAAAATTCAAAACCGCTCTGTCCGAAGTGCTTGCCACCATAACCATAGAAGCACAGAGGTTTTACGACCTACACTTTAAGCACGCTGATGTTTTGCCAATTAAGTTTGGCGTGGTCCTGCGAAATCCAGATGCCTTATTTGATCGTGCAGCACATCGCTTTGATTGGCCAACAATAGGATTTGAAGTTAGGGTTGGCAGCGACACGCTTTCAAGGCCTCACACGCTATTGAATGAAGCCAAATTGACACAGCTTGCACTGTCAATTCGTTTTGGTGCAACCTTCGCCCGCCTTGATGTGTCACCCTTGAAGTTGTTGGTCCTGGATGATTTATTGATCAGCCTCGACATGGGCAACCGCATGAAAGTGGTTGAAATCATTCTCGGCCCCACTTTTGCAGGCTACCAAAAAATTATTCTGACCCACGATTCAGGATTCTTCGAGGAGTTCAGAAGAAGTATTGGCGGTGGCCACGCCGA
>DAOSLL010000532.1:0-3418 GCA_035368905.1 Rhodoferax sp. | reverse complement strand
TGTTGATCCACCGTCACCGCCAAGCTGGCTGCCTATGATGCGCTGGCCGAGGCGGTGGCAGAGGTCAAGGCGGGGCGTTTGGCGGTGACGGTGGATCAACAGGCTGCAGAACAAGGATTTCAGGGTGTCATGCTGGCCACGCGCCTGATCAAGGGGGACAGCGTGCCTGAAGTGACGCTGATCGAGACCCGTCTGGTTACCGCCAACCCATTCAAAAAATGAAGTGGTCAATCAACATCACGGGCAAACTGGTTGCATACCTGTTGCTTGCCGGCATCGTGCCGCTAGTGGTGTACGGCGTCAGCGGCTTTTTTGTGGCCCGCAACATCGTCATCGGGCAAGCCAGCGCGTACCACCAGCGAATTGCGTCAGATGCGGTTGCTTATTTCGAGCTTTACCGCAGCCAGGTGGAGGACCTGGCTGCCAGTGTCGTCGGCAATGAAGCTGTCATTGACGCACTTTTTGAAGTAGACCGGCAGGCGGCGGGCAGTTATGCCTTGCTCAATGCACGCGCGCAGATCGGGTATTTGCTGAACAATTTTGTGCGTGTCAGAGGCCTGGTGTCGATCGACCTGTTCTCGCTCAAGGGTAAACACTTTCATGTGGGCGAAACACTCCACGTCAATGAGGTTGACCTGACGACCGTGAACCGAATGATGCAGGAGAGTGAGGCAGCGCAAGGCGCAGCGTTGTGGCGCGGCATTGATGACAACATCAACACCGCGTCACCGCAAAAAAAAGTGATCACGATGACGCGTTTGGTTCAACACTTTTCTGCGCAGACCGGAGCCAATCAGCCCATTGGTCTGCTGGTGGTCAATCTCAGCAATGAAGTGCTCCACGGCTATTTTGAGAGTCAGGCTGCGCCGTTGGGTAGCAGGTTGATGGCAACAGACCGACATGGACGCCTGATGTACCACGATAAGCCGGCGCTCGTTGGTTTACCAATGGCAAAAGCGTTGCTTGACCTGGCAAGTGATCCAACGCCAACGCACCGATTGAACCTTGATGGCGAGGAGGTGATCGTCACCACCATGGCACTGCCCAACCTCGATGGTTACCTTTTTTTTGTTGCACCTCTGGCTTTGCAGACTGACCCGGTGAACCAACTGGCGCTGTCTGGCGTGGTTCTTTTGCTGGTCTGCCTTGTCGGCATTGCCGGGTTGGCACGGTATTACGCCAAAACAGTGGTGATGCCAATTCGAGCTGTTTCCGATGGTTTCCGGCAAATGGAGGCCCAGCCAGAGGCAAAGCACCAAGTGTTGCCAGTGCCCGTGCAGCAGGACGAAATTGCCAGCTTGATTGCAGGGTTTAACGCCCACATTGATTCGCTCGCGGCCAAGCAAGTGGCAGACGCCAGACTCAAGCGCCTTGAGCAGGCGGAACTGGAAAATGCCCATATTCTGCGCGCTGCCGTTGATGCCATTGATGCTTCCTTCACCGTGTTTGATGAGTCGGATAGGCTGATTTTTTACAACGAGCAGTTTCGCCAATTGATAAGGTCTACAGATCAACCAGAGATTTTCACCTTGACTTTCGAGGAGATCCTTCGGTCCGGCGCAGAACGGGGGATTTATCTTGAAGCATCGGGTCGAGTGGACGAGTGGGTCGCTGAACGTATGGCGGTGCACAAGACCGATCACTCAGATTGGGAGTTAAAACTCAATGATGGCCGTTGGCTGCACATCATCGGGAGAAGGACGCCAGACGGACAAATCGTCAGTTTGGCCACTGATGTGACCTCTGTGAAGCAAATGCACGAAGCGGCCCTGGCGGCCAGTCATGCGAAAGGTGTTTTCCTGGCAAATATGAGCCATGAAATTCGCACACCCATCAACGCCATACTGGGCATGGCCCATCTGCTGCAACTTGAAGGCGTGAGCTCGCGGCAAGCAGCGTATTTCGACAAGATTGACACCGCCGCACAACATTTGCTGAGCATCATCAGCAACATCCTTGACCTGTCGAAGATCGAAGCCGGCAAGCTGGAACTGGAGGAAGTGCCGGTGATGCCGGGCAATTTGCTGACCAATATCGGCGCCATGATGTCTGACCGTGCCAGAGCCAAAGGCATCCAGATTGTGATCAATGCCACGTATTTGCCGCAGCGCTTGGTGGGCGATGCCATGCGTTTGCAGCAGGCCTTGCTCAACTATGTTTCGAATGCCATCAAGTTCACACAAAACGGCACGGTGACATTGCGAGCCGATGTACAAGCCGAAACCATCGATGCCGTGGAAGTGCGCTTCGAGGTGCAAGACACAGGCATTGGCATTGCCCCCGAAGCGATGTCACGGCTTTTTAATGCCTTTGAGCAGGCCGACAATTCGATGACCCGCAAATATGGGGGCACGGGCCTCGGGCTAAGGATTACCCAGCGGCTTGCCGAGTTGATGGGTGGTGCAGCAGGTGCCAGCAGTACGCCTGGTTTGGGCAGTGTTTTCTGGTTTACTGCGAAATTGAAAAAAGGTGCGTCAGTTGCCAACGATTTGCAAGCCCCGGCCGACCTGGCAGATGTTGATGCCAAGGCCCTGGTGCAGCAACGTTACAGTGAAAGCCGCGTATTGGTGGTGGACGATGATCCGGTCCATCGCGAAGTTGTCCAGCGGCTGTTGAAATCGGCAGATCTTGTTGTGGATACGGCTGCGGATTGGCAAGAAGCCCTTGACCTGACGAGGCAGCATCGCTACCGGGTGATTTATTTGAGCTTGCAGATGCCTAAAGTAGAGGGTTCGGATGCGGTTCAGCAGATACGCCAAATAGAGGGTTACCTGCAGACCCCGGTGATTGGCATGACCGCCAAGGTGCTTGCGCAAGACCCGTTGAACGCCAGCGCAGCCGCAGTGAGTTATTGCCTGACAAAACCGGTTGATTCCATCGCACTTTTTGAGGTGTTGTTAAGTGCCTTGACCGAGCTGGAGTCACCGCAGCGGTCTGTGCTTTAGAGTTTTGCGCGATTGGTGTGAGCACAGCATGGCCAATTTTTCGACCTGAATGAAAACAGCGCTGACCTGATGATTGGTTGTAAAACAACTTGAGCAGTTTGTGCGGATGGCGTGGCAATCGTCCAAGCCGATGATTCTGGAAATCAAGACCCGCCACCGCATAAGTGGCACCGGGAGTTGGGGCCGCGCAAGCGTCCCCGTTATGGCGCTTTTAGCGGCTCACAATTCTTGAAGCCTCCGGCTTTGCCGGGGGATGGTTACTCCTTGTGAGCATTCGCTTTTTCAACTTCGACCGGGTTCGCCCATAGGGTAGCGGCGCGTTCAACTGGAATCCAGGGTAAAAGTGAAATCAGTTCGCTGACCGAGGCCTTGTTTGCAGATTGACACTGGATGGTGTTCCAGCCAAACCAAACTGCTGCCAGGCCCGGCGCAGGCGGCGGAGCTGGGCGCGATCGTTGAGCAGGCTGATCGCC
>DAOSLL010000531.1:0-3422 GCA_035368905.1 Rhodoferax sp. | reverse complement strand
AACTGCGCTTGCACATCACCGCACTGAGCGCGATGGCGCAGCGCGTGCTCCATCACCACCAGCGCCAGCATGGCCTCGAGTATCGGTGTTGCCCGAATGCCCACACAGGGGTCGTGGCGACCTTTGGTAATGACCTCGGTGCTTTGTCCGCTGGTGTCAATCGACTCGCGCGGTATCAGAATCGAGCTGGTCGGCTTGATGGCAACCGATACCTCCAGATCCTGGCCGCTGGTGATGCCGCCTAGCGTGCCACCGGCGTTGTTGCCCTTGAAGCCGGCTGGTGAGAGCGCATCGCCATGCGTGCTGCCGCGCTGGGTCACGCTGTTGAATCCGGCTCCGATCTCGACCCCCTTGACGGCGTTGACACCCATCATGGCGTAGGCAATGTCTGCATCCATCTTGTCAAACAGGGGTTCGCCGAGCCCAACCGGTACGTTGGAGGCGCTGACCCGCAGCCGTGCACCACACGAGTCCCCGCTTTTGCGCAGTGCTTCCATATAGGTTTCGAGCGCGGTGACATCGGCAACTGGCGCAAAAAACGGGTTGCCAGGCACATGTTGCCACGACTCAAAGGCAATCTGCAACTCGCCAATTTGGGTCATGCAGCCCCGGAACAAGGTGCCATATTTTTGAAACAGCCACTTTTTGGCGACGGCACCGGCGGCCACCATCGGTGCCGTCAGCCGGGCACTGGAGCGACCACCGCCACGCGGGTCACGAATACCGTATTTTTGAAAATAGGCGTAGTCGGCATGACCGGGGCGAAAGGTCTGCACGATGCTGCCGTAGTCCTTGCTGCGTTGATCGGTATTTCTGATCAGCAGGCAAACTGGCGTGCCAGTGGTTTTGCCCTCATAGACACCTGACAAAATCTCTACCGCATCGGGTTCGTTGCGTTGGGTGACAAATTTGCTGGTGCCTGGCCGACGGCGGTCCAGGTCAGGTTGGATGTCAGCCTCACTTAACGCCAGGCCCGGCGGGCAGCCATCAATCACGCAGCCAATGGCCGGGCCGTGGGATTCACCAAAGTTGGTGACTGCGAATAGGGTTCCAAAGGTATTGCCGCTCATGGCGGCGGATTATCCCAGAGCAGACACCGGTGCCGAGGGCATCGGATCACGACAGCTTGGGCAGTGCCGCCGTGTCCACCCCTTCGGGCCAATCATGAATGAAGGCCTTGAGCATCTTGTTTTCAAAACTCTGGCTATCAACCACGGCACGCGCCACGTCGTGAAAGCTGATCACGCCCAGCAGCATGTTTTTGTCCATCACCGGCATGTAGCGCGCATGGCTGGCCAGCATCATGCGCCGCACTTCGTTCATGGGGGTTTCAAGGGTGCAGGTCAGAGGGCAGTCGTCCATTGCGGCACGCACGGTGGACTTGACCACGTTGCCGCCAGTCTTGACCAGAATCTGGGTGAGTTCGCGCACCGTCAGCATGCCGACCAGCTCGCCGTGTTCGATGACCACCAGCGAACCAATGTCACGGTCGACCATCAACGCCAGGGCGCTCACCAAAGAATCATCCGGAGTGGTTGAGTAGAGTGTGCCACCCTTGATGCGCAAGATATCACTGACTTTCATGTTGTTCCTCGTTGTACATGGTTGACGATTTACGGCTTGAACGCTGATCTTAATGGCAAAACCGGCGGATTGGCCGTGCGAATGACAGCGTCAGGCCAGCTACCCCCAGGTCAAAATGGTAAATTCAGCAGCGTGTGCTGTGAAAACAGGGTCTCTACCTCGATTGCAGTGACCGGTTTGGAATACAGATAGCCCTGGGCAAAATCACAGCCGATCTGCAGCAGCAGTTTGTGCTGCGCGATGGTTTCAACGCCCTCGGCGATCCTACTCATGCCCAAATGGTGCGCAATGACCACCGGCGCCTGTGCCAGACCGATCTCTTCGGAGCTGACAGTCAGTCGCGCAGTGGTGGTCTTCTCAATCTTGAAAATTTCGATTTGCCGCTTTTCCGTAAGTGGGTGGGCAACACGCCTTGACGTACATTTATCCTGTTGGCAGGGGCTTGGGCGATGAATTTGGTCCGATAGCCAATTGGCACACGACATTATTTGGTCATTGAGAGCTAGCTTCGTCATAGCTTTCAGCGGCTGCCAGATTGCATGTGTTTTAGGCCTGAAGCCCTGATAGTGGCCATCGCAGCCAAATGCAGCGATATCCTGTGCCGCCAAGCCAAGATCGACAAACTCGCCCACGAACTGGCCACCCTCAAGCGCTGGAAATTCGGCCGCAGCAGCGATCAACTCGATGGACCTCAGATCAGCTTGATCGAGGAGATGCCGGAGGCTGACATTGCCACCGAAGAACAAGAACTCCAGGAACTTGCACTTGCTGCCAAGACCAGTGCGGCCCCACGCCAACAACCCTAACGGACTCCCTGCCCGCGGGCCTGCCCCGATTAGAAATCCACCTCGAACCCGACAACACCACCAGTGGCTGTCAACTCAAACGCGTTGGTCAGGATGTCTCAGAAAAACTGGACTACACACCGGGGGTGTTCACGGTAGAAGAGCAAATCCGTCGCAAATGGGAGTGTGATGACTGCGAAACGCTGACTCAGGCACCCGTGCCCGCACAGATTATTGACTTGAGGCTGCTCCCACTGCGGGCTTGCTGGCCTAGGTATTGGTGGCCAAACACAGCGAACGGTTCCCGTTGTATCGCCAGGCACACATCTTCGGGCGCGCCGGGATGGAACTGCCACGCTCGACTTTGGCCCAATGGGTGGGCATCTGTGGGGTGGGACTGCAGCCGATGGTCGATGCACTCAGAGTTGAGATTCTCAAGCACACGGTGTTGTATCCGGATGAGACACCGGTGGCGATGCTCAAACCGGGAACAGGAAAAACCCACCGGGCTAACCTGTGGGTTTATGCACCGATGGCGTTTGAAGATTTGAGGGCGGCAGTTTGCGATTTCTGCGAAACCAGAGCGGGCGAGCGTGCCAGATCATTTCCTGGTGAATGGACGGGCAGTCTGGTTTGTGATGATTACGCTGGGTACAAGGTCGGTTTTGCCGGTGGCATTTCAGAGGCGCGGTGCATGGCACATTCAAGGCGCAAGTTCTTTTATTTGCATGTCAGCAGCAAGAACCAGATCGCCGGGCAGGCGTGCACGTACATCAGCCAACTTTATGACATCGAGCATGAGATCAAGACGCCGGGCTCTGATGAACGTCTGAACATCCGCCTAGCCTGAAGTTCCATCCGGATTTGGTTGAATTCCTTTTGAAATCAACACGTTGGTGTTATTTTGAGTGCAAATATGTAGACATGTATTAATTTTTCATTCAATTGGTAATATGTTGTATAATGTAGACATGCACATAAATATCGTCCCAAATCGCGGCTCCACCCCCACCGTTTTGCTGCGCGAGTCCTACCGTGAAGGCTCCAAGGTTT
>DAOSLL010000530.1:0-3430 GCA_035368905.1 Rhodoferax sp. | reverse complement strand
CTAGGGCATCAACTCCGAACGGATATCCAATGCACTGTGCAAGATACGCTCGACGCGGACAACCTCAACACCGGGTCTGAAGAAGATCACATAACGACCATGGGCACAGCTGCGCAGCCCTTCACCCAACTCAGGACGGGCAACATACGCCATGGGAGCCTTGGTGATTTTTCTGCACTGGTCACGCAATTCCTGAATGAAACGCAAGGCATTTCCCTGACTGTCTATCGCAATGTAGTCACCAATCGCTTCGAGATCGGTTTCCGCCAGCGGCGAGAGTTCAAGCTGCATCAGCAGCGTTCCGGTACTTTCGCTCCAAACGGTCGAACACCTCATTGGCATTCACACCGGCACCACTGGCAGCGCCTGCTTCGACAGCGGACCGGAGTTCCTGCACCTTCAAGGATTTGAGCTGCTCTTGGTCTTCCAGCAATCGAAGACCTGCGCGCACGACTTCACTGACATTGTTAAAGCGGCCAGTACTGACCTGCTGCTTCACAAAGGATTCAAAATGTGGACTAAGGGCGACGCTAGTAGGCATAGAGTCTTCTCCAAAATTACTATCCAATAATAACAAATACCATTTCGCCTTACCATCATGGAAACGGGTGTCATTGCGAAAGCTGGATGAAATGAGGTGCCTGCCACGAACAGTAGGCCCTCCTTAAACATTTATGCAACCTGCTTTGGCACAGATGGCAGCGCAACGCTAGCTATGTTGCTGGCATCCAAAAGTGCCTTCGAGCTGAGTCGGGCGTACCGCAAGGTCGTGCGCGGGTCTTGATGTCCGAGCAGCTTCTGCACAAGAAACAAGCTCTGTCCGGCACTCAAAAGGCGCTCGGCCAGACAGGCCCTCAGATCGTGGACACGCATGTCAGGGTCGAGGCCAGCCTTCTTTCGCAAGCGGTACCAAACGCGCATGATTCCGGAGTATGGAAGTCCTGTCTGCGGGTTCGGAAACAGGTATGGATTGGTGCCCTTGGACTCCAGACCTTGCAGGATTTGCATCGCACTGTCATTCAGGGGCAGTGACTTGGGGCGTTTTGACTTGTTGTTCGCCGCCGGAATCTTCCAAAGGCGGTTTTCCAAATCAACGTCCACCCACTTGGCCTGGATGGCTTCCATACGACGTGCGCCCGTGTTCAGCAAAAACAAAAGAATGGCGCACACGGTTTTGTTGGCATCCGTCGTCAGCACTTCCACAAGGCGGTTGGTTTCTTCCGCGCTTAAGAAATTTTCCCTGAAATTGTCCAGGGGTAGCAAAGGTATGCCACGCAAGACGTTCTTCTCCAACAGTTCCCAGCTGCAGGCCAAGTTGAGCATCCTGCGAAACAACACAACATGGTGATTGCAAGACGCAGGACTCAGCCCTTCGGACAGCAGATCGTTGTGGAACTTCTGCACCTCGCGGCGGTTGATGGCCGAGAGGGGGAGATGCCCAAACTTTGGGGCAATACGCAAACGGTAGAGGGTGATGTCCTTGGCATAGGAGCGTTTATGCACTTTGGCATGGGGAAGATACTGCTCGTCAAAAAAGCGGGCTAGCGTGAGTTCCTGCGGCGCTGCCGTGGGGGCGGCAACTGACTGCTTCACTATGGTGTGCTCGGCACGCAATTGCTTTGCCAGCTTTCTGGCTTGGGCAAGGCTGAGATCTTTGACGGTACCAAGCTTTTTGTACGTGTTGGTGCCCTGCGCGTTCTTCAGGCGCAAGTACCAAACCGGCGTGGCGGTAACGGAATCACGACACTCAACAAACAATCCGGGCTCATCGGCCACGCTGAACTCAATCTTCTTCTTTCCGGTTGGGCACACCAAGCCGGATGCAATAAATGCTGGTGTGAATTGAACCACCGGCATATCAGGCTCCTTGGCAATATTGGTTAATAAGGCAGCACACCATAGGCGCACCGCTGCGAACACCGCCCAAAAGCGGCACATTCATCAAAATTTCGATATAGGTCATAGGCTTACGCACAAATCTGTAATCCGAGTTAAAGATTCGACCGCATAGCCTCCACCCCGGCAAAGGGGCAGGGCTACAGGCCATCAATACGAAACGGCCTCCCCAAGCGACGTCACTGATAGCCGCGTTGAATCCATCAGGTATCGCTTTGGGCCTTTGCCTGACTTCGTGACATGCAACTTCAGCGGTAGAGCGCCGCTATTCACCAAGTAAGCCACGCACATCCCTACGGCACGCCTTATGCCGTCGTAGATACCCACGCGATATCCGGGCCCAAGAGGTCCGGCGGGTCGACCGCGTCGCCACTGTAATAGCGGTATGCCAACCCATGAATGGGTGCCGTGTTTCTGCAGTTGTAAGTCAGATAAAAGGGCTCCTCCTGGACCGGAATGGTGGAGCGGCGCTCATACAAACGCTGGTTCTCATCGATGAATACGTAAAAGTAGCTCGACGTGGGGTCTTTGAGCAGCAACTCCAGCCCCAGCCAATATTCATCGCCGAAGTCCTGCGCTTCATCGACCAGAATGGCGTCGAACCTCTGTGGCACCACCTCCGCCGCCAAAGCCAGCGCGACCGGGTACTGCATGTCGAATTCCTGTTGCGTCGAGTCACTGGGATAGGCATCCTGCGCCTCTCGCAGTACGTCTGAGCCCAGCGCTTTGGCTTGGCGAATCATGGCTTCGCAAAATTGGTGGTAGCCCATTACCGTCAATCCGGTAACGCCACTCATCCCCAAAGCGAGTGAATCGGCCAGTGGGCGGTTGTAGCAAACCAGCAGGACATTTAAACCTGTATCGGCCAGGGTACGGGCCCTTTGTGCGGCCAGAAGTGTCTTGCCGGTCCCTGCCCCCCCAGAAACAATAGCCCTGCGTCTGCCGCCGATAGTGCGAAACACTTTGGCCTGGTTTGCGGTGAGCTTGATGCGTTGTTGCTCTGCATCGTCAACCAGTGACTTCAGCGCTGGCAAGACCTCAATCGATTGGCACAGGATGTCCTTGATAAGCTGAACGCCGGTGGAGCCCAGCTCATCCTCTCCCCCCTGATGCCAAAACCTCATGACACGATGCACCCAGGTGTCCAGAGCCTGCATGTCACCATGCACGCCCATGAATTCCTTTTTTCGGTCAGGGCCCAATAGCGGCGTAGCATCGCGCACATCTGGCAGCATGACCGCATGCCCCAGAGTCAACCGCTTGCCAGGCCAACGCCTCCAGGCGACATGTCCCAGAATCTGGTCCAAAAGGGCATGTCGCTCATCGGATGCCTGCTTGAACGGATTCTTGATGGCGTTGCGGCGCCCGTTTCTGTCTACCGAAACCCATTCCCCGGCAGAGGCATCCAAAGCCACACCGCCGCCCTTGACCTCCACTGCCAACACTCCGGACCGTGGAAAGAGCAAGGTGAAATCGGCCTCGCCTTCGTGGACCTTGTCCTCGTCCTTCTTCCGATAAATCCAGTTGGAGCTGT
>DAOSLL010000529.1:0-3433 GCA_035368905.1 Rhodoferax sp. | reverse complement strand
CGATTCGCCATGTCACTGGCAAGCTCACCGACGTCCACTACAACGCCAGCCTGTACCGTGATGCCAAGGGAAATGTGCTTGGTGTGTTCGCCGCAGCCCGTGACATCACCGAATCCAAACGGATGGAGCTCGCGCTGGAGGTAAGGAATATCGAGTTGGAAACAGCCACCGCTGTGGCCGAAGAAGCCAGTTTGGCGAAGTCGAATTTCCTTTCCAGTATGAGTCACGAGTTGCGCACGCCACTCAATGCGATCCTGGGATTCGCCCAGCTCATCGAGTCCAATGTTTCCCAGCCGACACCTTCCCAAAAGCGCAGTCTGGATCAGATTCTCTCGGCTGGATGGTATTTGCTTGAGTTGGTCAACGAAATTCTCGATCTGGCGCAGATCGAGTCAGGCAAAGCGGTGATGACGCGAGAAGCCGTGCCTCTGGAGCACATCATGAGCGAGTGCCAGGAGCTGGTCGAGCCGCTGGCACAAAAGCGCGGCATCAACATAAGCTTTCCGCGCATGGAAAGGCCCCACTGGGTTGAAGCCGACCGTAACCGGACCAGACAGGTTCTGATCAACCTGCTTCACAACGCGATCAAATACAACAAGCCAGGAGGCATGGTCAGCATGGCGTGCACCCTGGTTCCCCCGAATTCGATCCGTATCAGCGTCCGCGATACGGGGCCAGGCTTGAGCCCAGAGCAGCTTGGCCAACTGTTTCAACCGTTCAACCGTCTTGGCAGGGAAAGCGGGGGGGAACAAGGCACGGGCATTGGCCTCGTTGTGGTCAAGCGGCTGGTGGAACTGATGGGGGGAGTCATTGACGTTGAAAGCCAGGTTGGGGTGGGAAGCGTTTTCTGGATCGAATTGAACCTCACAACTCCACCGATGCTTACGGCTGGCGAAACCGAACAGGCGGCGCCGAATAGCCCGGAACTGAAGGACGGCACCGTGCGACGCACCGTTCTTTATGTGGAGGACAATCCAGCCAACCTGGCACTGGTGGAAGAACTCCTGACGCGCCGCCCCGATCTGCGCCTAATTTCCGCAGCAGACGGTAATCTTGGCGTCGAGTACGCACGCATGTATTTGCCGGATACCATTCTGATGGACATCCACCTGCCCGGCATCAGCGGGATCGAAGCCATGAAGACCTTGCGAGCAGACCCGTCGACGGCGGATATTCCCGTTATCGCGCTCAGTGCCCATGCCTTGCCGACCGAGATCATCAAGACCATGGAAGCCGGATTCTTCAACTACATTACCAAACCCATCAAGCTCAAGGAGTTCATGGCCGCGTTGGACGTTGCATTAGAGTTCTCCAGCAGCAAGTCGTCCGATGCGGCTGTGCAGGCATCGACAACAGGCTGACAAAATCATCACAGTCTGGGGAGCTTCTACGCAAATTGGAGTCCCAAGCTGAGTGAAGGCTTCGCGACGACCCTGTCCATCGACTGAGCGGCAATGAAGTGCTTTCGTGCGTCAGCTTTGCGGTGACTGAAACTGAGTTCTGGAATTGACTCTGGACTCAGTACCATCGTTCTGGTCGGAGACTGCTTCCAGCCCAAAACAGTCATCTGCTCCAAAAAAGGCTAAGACAGCTTCTGCCCCACAGGAACCGGAGAAAGTCATATTCCGTTTTTTCAGACTGAACGACCGGTATCGAGAATTCGGGTTCCCCAACGGCAGCAACGGGGTCAGGGATTCCAATGACAGCACCTGGGCAGTTCGAGACGACTACTTTGAAAATGAGCCACCTCGTTAGCGGACATTGACACCGCGATGTCGAAGGCGGCTGGATGTTGGCTTTCAGGCGCAAATTTGAATAGCCGCTGTAACTGCAGTGGGTCAAAACCCACCCTTCGCGCCGCAGGTCTGACGGTCGGCAGTGGTTTTTGTGTAGCACCCCTGCGCAACAGCGCACAAATCCACACACGCTGCCGGACTTGCCGACAGGTGATGTGATGACCGGCCATCCGGCGACTGGGCCAGCAGGGAAAGCAATGACCAGGCGGGTGTCGATGCAGCGGCCTGGCAACTTGGCGCAACCTCAAACAGCTATATTTACAGTAGCATGTAGCGCACAGACAGTATGGGCTAGAGCCTGATTTCTTATAAATTGCTCAACTGTGCCCTGGCCATGCGCTGCCGACAGGCGCGTGAGCCACCGAAAACGCCTGGACTGGCACCGCAGGCGTTGGGCGGCAAGTCAGACATGGCAGCCTCAGATGCATTTGGGCTGGCGGTAGCAAACACAAAATGGTGCTTTTCAAGCTGGAGGCATTGCCCCTTACGGCACTCCGCAGTGCTGACTGAACGCACCAGCGTGTTCATGCTCGCCCTGCGCTTGGTGCAGCGCAATCTGCTGCGCTCGTTCCTGACCATTCCGGGGATGGTGATTGGGGTCAGCGCGGTGATCACCATGGTGACGCTGGGCAATGGTGCCATCTAGTGGGCCAAAGCACGTACAACTGCAATGGAGGTGAGCGGGTGGTACTGCCCGAAGTACATTGGCGGCACCACAAGCGACGGCTTGACGAATTCTTTAACTGCATGAATCGCGCCCAATACGCTGTACTCCGTTGTGAACACGATCCCGTGGGGAATCTCTACAAACTGCCCAAGGAACGCGAAGTTCTTTGAACCCGATGGCACCACCGCAGGCCGGTCGCCCCGGGCTCTGCTGAGAAACTGGCTGATGCAGTAGGGCAGCATGCAGGGAATGCAGGTGGAGGTGTCGAGCATCTCGTTCTTCTCCACGTCGTCCTGGTCAAACTGCAGGTGACCCAACAACTCTTCCAGGATCTCGCGACCTGTGCACTCGGACATGGTCTTCTTCACGAACGTGCCAAGGTGGTCGCTACCCAGCGCGGTCACCCAGATGACGCACGTGTCGCGGGGCTGATCGGGAAACAAGGGCTGGCGGTACGTGTGGAGGTGCAGGATCCATGGGGAGGCGGTGAGGGGCAGCGGGCTCTGACGACCCATCTGGCGCTCCACCAACCACTCGAACTTGCGCTGGAACAATCCGCCGCGCAAGGTGACGGTGAAGGTCATCATCGTGGACTGCGAGATGTCACGCAAGAACTGGTCAGGGCGGCCGAAGTCGGGCTGCTTGGCGGCAATCTTCGTCCATAGCGTCCATGCGCCACCAAGGTTCTGGCTGCCGACGGCGGGCTTGTCCACCGGGCGGTCATGGGCGCCGAACGAGGCGTTGCTGACCATGGAGCCGATGGTCAGGAAAACGAGGTCGGTGTCGCGCACCTCGATGGCGGGCTTGGGCTTGCCGCTCCCGGTCTCGAGGTGGATTCGCTCAATCCACCTCTGTTTGCCACCGGCATCGACCTTGAAGTCGACGTCCGAGATCCTGGCGTTGTAATGGAAGTTCACGCCTTTCTTCTGCATGAAGCGCAGAGCCGGCAGAATAAAAGAATGGAAGTTGG
>DAOSLL010000528.1:0-3444 GCA_035368905.1 Rhodoferax sp. | reverse complement strand
CGCGCCCTCGCGACGAAGGCTCATCGATTCCGGCTCGTCCGGCTAAGGGGTTCAACGCCAGGTTTTGCAGCAGCGTGCCCGGCATTTGTCAAGTTCTTGCAAAGCCTGATGCCTAGAATCCGCTGGGTTTTACCATCAAAGACTGGAAACGTCATGACTGCACGTCTTAGCAACAAGGTCTCCATCATCACCGGTGCAGCGCAGGGGATTGGC
Source organism: Rhodoferax sp. (assembly GCA_035368905.1). Taxonomy (GTDB): domain Bacteria; phylum Pseudomonadota; class Gammaproteobacteria; order Burkholderiales; family Burkholderiaceae_C; genus Rhodoferax. Next base: position 3,231 of record DAOSLL010000528.1, on the reverse strand, counting down.
CTGGCCACTGCCCTCAAGTTCGCCAGCGAGGGTGCCATCGTCATCGTTTGTGATGTCGGGCAGGCTGGCGTTGACGAAGCCGTGGCGCAATGCCGTGCCCTGGGCGCCACGGCTGAAGGTTTTGTCATGGACGTGACCCGGCGCGCCGTGGTCGATGAGGTGGTGGCCCGGGTCAAGGCCAGGTTTGGCCGCATTGACGTGCTGGTCAACAACGCCGGCATCACCCAGGACGCGCGCCTGCAAACCATGACGCTTGAGCAGTTTGACCGTGTCATTGATGTGAACTTGCGCGGCGTCTTTCACTGCAGCCAGGCGGTGGCCGATGGCATGGTGGCCCAGGGCAGCGGCGTGATTCTGAACGCCAGTTCGGTGGTCGGTCTGCATGGCAATTTTGGCCAGACCAATTACGCCGCCACCAAGTTTGGCGTGATTGGCTTTACCAAGACCTGGTGCCGCGAACTCGGCCCCAAAGGCGTGCGCGTCAATGCGGTGGCGCCCGGCTTTATTGGCACGCCGATGGTCGCTGCCATGCCCGACAAGGTGCTGGCCGACCTGAGCGCCAAAGTGCATCTGCGCCGCGTTGGCAAACCCGAAGAAGTCGCCAATGTCTATGCCTTCCTGGCCAGTGACGAGGCCAGCTACATCAATGGCGAGGTGATAGAGGTATCAGGCGGCATGACGCTTTGATCGGCTGAAGATCGCCGGGTCTGACTGGACTGATGAGGGCGATGTCCGATGCGCGGCCCTGCCTGCTTGTTGCAGCTTCGGGCTTTCTGGCAGCTTGAAGGTGGTGTTGTGCCAAAGTAGCGATGCCGACGGGCAAGCTTTGCTGACCAGGCGGAAGTTACTTCCAGGGCCAGCCGCCATCGACCTGTCCGTGTTCAAAAAACGTATGGCACCGGCTGCAAAGATAGAGTACTGGCGAGTTCATGTAAGGCGTGCTCAGTGGCCTGGACTTTCCGCCACATCCGGGGCAGCAGTGAATGCGCCCATGCAACCAGTACGAGAGGATGCAAAAAATGGCACCAATCCAGAGCAGGTGCTGGTTCAAGCCCCAGTAAGCCAGCAATGGAATGCCAGGAAAAACAAACAGCAGGCACACCGCAAGCCAGACCCGAAAGCGTTTGTTTGCACTCGCTGAAAAAGGCAGCTCACGATACTGCACCCCCGACAGATTCAACTCGGTACCATTTTCTGAAAACAGAACCCCGCAATATTGATAGCCTTTTCTGCGATCAGTCCATGAACCGTCCTGGGAAATCTGGGAATTCATCAAGCTTTACCTGGTCTGGACTTGTTTGAAGCCGGTGAAGTCCCCCTCAGCCGGATGGACATTGACGCCAGTGACCAAGGCACCGCCGGGGCCGCGCCGGGACCATTCGATGAGTCTGCTGACCGCGACGGCGTCGCCCTGCACCATGGCTTCTACCGAACCGTCCAGGCGATTTCGCACCCATCCTCTCAGACCCAGTGCATGAGCCTGAGAGACCATTGAGCCCCGGTAATAGACACCCTGGACTCGCCCTGAAATTTCAAGTCGGTAGGTTACATCTGTCATGGTTGTGTGGTTCAATTTTGACATCAATAGCAGTGAGAAGTTACCACAGTGCGTCAACGGCAAGGCAGCGCCAGCAGGCCGTCGGCATCGTCGGCCTCACTCTGGCGAACCAGGTTGTACGACACCCGCACTGGCAGCCTTAAACCGGCTCGGGCGGGCCGTAACCACCACCGCCGGGCGTGCAGATTTCAAACACATCGCCCGCTGCCATCTCGGCCTGCCCGATATGACCGAGGGTCTCAACCTGGCCATCCTGGCGCAGCACGCGGTTGATGCCGACCTGTCCTGGCTGGCCACCGGCCACGCCAAAGGCGCCATGCAGGCGGCCGTTGGACAAAATGCTGGCCGTCATCGGCTCCAGAAAACGCAACCGGCGCACACCGCCATCACCGCCGCGCCATTGCCCGGCCCCGCCGGAGCCGTGGCGAATCTGGTAACTTTCCAGCCGCACCGGAAAGCGCAATTCAAGCACCTCGGGGTCGGTCAGGCGTGAATTGGTCATGTGGGTTTGCACCACACTGCAGCCGTGGTAGCCGCCTGTCACCCGGCTGTCGGCATCGAACAGCGCGCCCGCCCCGGAACCACCCGAAATGGTCTCGTAGTATTGATGCTGTGCGTTGCCAAAGGTGAAGTTGTTCATGGTGCACTGACCGGCCGCCATGCTGCCAAGTGCGCCGTACAGCGCATTGGTGATGCAACTGGAGGTTTCCACATTGCCCGCCACAACGGCGGCTGGCGGGTTCGGGTTAAGCATCGAGCCGGGTGGGATGATGACCTTGAGCGGCTTCAGGCAACCGGCATTGAGTGGGATGTCGTCGCCCACCAGGCTGCGAAACACATACAGCACCGCCGCCATGCAGACCGCTGTCGGCGCGTTGAAGTTGTTGCCCTGCTGGGCACTGGTGCCGGTAAAGTCAATCTCGGCACGGCGCGCTGTGGCATCCACCCGAATCGCCACGCAAATCTGCGCGCCGTTGTCCAGTGGCAGCGTGAACTGGCCGTCCTTCAGGCGGGTGATGACGCGGCGCACCGCTTCTTCGGCGTTGTCCTGCACATGGCGCATATAGGCTTGCACCACCTTCAGGCCAAATTGATCGACCATCTTGTGCAACTCCTGCAGGCCTTTTTCATTGGCGGCAATTTGCGCTTTCAGGTCGGCCATGTTCTGCTGCGGGTTGCGGCTGGGGTAGTTGCCACCTTGCAACAGTGCCAGCATGCCAGCCTCTTGCAGCAGGCCACGATCTACCAGCTTGAAGTTGTGAATCTGCACGCCCTCTTGTTCAATGTTGGTGGAAAAAGGTGGCATCGAACCCGGCGTGATGCCACCAATGTCAGCATGGTGGCCACGGCTGCCGACAAAAAACATGGGCTCTGGCGATGCCGCCAAATACACCGGCGTGATCACCGTGATGTCTGGCAGATGCGTGCCCCCATGGTAGGGGTCGTTGAGCACATAGACATCACCCGGCGACATCTGGCCGGTGTTCTCGGCAATCACCGTCTTGATGCTTTCGCCCATGCTGCCCAGATGCACCGGCATGTGGGGCGCGTTGGCGATCAGGTTGCCTGCTGCGTCAAACAGTGCACAACTGAAGTCAAGGCGCTCCTTGATGTTGACCGAGTAGGCGGTGTTCTGCAGTTGCAGCCCCATTTGCTCGGCAATGTTCATGAAC
>DAOSLL010000527.1:0-3475 GCA_035368905.1 Rhodoferax sp. | reverse complement strand
AGCGACGCCCTTGCTGGTTCGGCAATTGCTGTCGGTGCAGGTGTAGTAATAGCCGTTGCCAGTTGTGCTGACGCACCCGGCGCCGCAGTCCTGCAGGAACAGTCCGACCCCCAAAATCCCGTTGGCGCCGAGCGAACTGGCCGTATCAATAACCGAATTGCCAGCCGCACATTGGCCAGCCGCTGCCGCGTAAACCGGATCAGCAATGATCTGTATCGGCACACCGCGGGCGACCTTGCTGCCCAGCACCACGTCCGCGCTGACCACCGGCCCCCAGGCGTAACTGCCATCGACAAATTGGGCACAGTTGAGCAATGGCAAACTGCCGCTGCTCAAAATCGGATTCAAAACCACCGCGTTGTCCAATGCTGACGAGAGCAGGCGCAAACCGGTTGAGCCGGTATCCACCAGCACATGGTCAATGGTCTTGCATTGGCTTGTACTGTTTGGCTGGCACACCGTCACACTGGCGTATAGCAGGTTGATGTTGCGACCACCGCCCGCCGGGCCGGCATCGACCGTCAGTGCCAGGGTGTTGTCCGGCACCGGTTGCACGATCGGCGGGCTAACGGGTGGGGTAACGGGCGCGCTGTCGCCCGAACCACCGCCGCCGCAAGCGGTCATCAGCGTCGCCAGCAAAACCGGCAGCGCAGCGCGCAGCCAGGGTGCAGATTGAAATAGCTTCATGTTAGGGCCCTGGGGTGGTGCGTCAATTCAACAAATCATCTGCATTGACCCCGGCAGGGATCAGCGCGTCCTTATAGGCAAAACCAGAGAAATGGCCCATGCGCCCACTTGACACGACCACCAGACCGGCAGCGTTGAGACTGACCGGACCACCACGCTTGCCTGCCTGGCGCAAGCGATCCGATTCACTTTTAAACACTGGAAAATGGTCGCCCAGCATGTGGCTCATGTTCGGCAAAACCGGTCCCAGCCAACTCACCGCAAACACCACACCGGACTTGTTCACATACTCGGTGATGGTCGTTCCACTGGCCAACTGCAAACGATTGAGCGTATACAGCCCAGCCGAGCCGCTGGCTGCGCTTGATTTCATCGCCTCATTGGCCCGCAACTTGACGGCACCCGCATCAGCACCAAGGGCTGACGCAGTCAACGGCGCACCGCCCAAGCCAGCCATAGCCCCAGACGTTGCCAGTGCCAGCGTTGCCAGCGCAGCCAATCGCTTGCTCAATACCCCATGAAAAATAAACATCATTAACCTCATACTGGTTTCAGGTACTTGTCCGCCATTTCGAAGCATCATACCCAAGCCAAGATTCATTGGCTTAAAGGCTTCACATCATGGGCGCATAGCTGTCAGGCATGGTAAGACAAATTTTAAAAAAATATGCGTAAACTCAGGCCGCGCCATAGTTCTTACCCAACCCAGGAGAAAACCATGAAATTCATCTCGGTCAACGTCGCACGTCTTGCCAGCCTTGCCGTTCTGCTGCTTGCCACCGGAGCGGCACAAGCGCATACCGGCCACGGCACCTCGGGTGTTTTGGAGGGGCTGGTTCATCCTTTTGGGCTGGACCATCTGCTGGCCATGGTGGCGGTCGGTGTCTGGTCGGTTTCGGCCTTGCCCGCCAGCCAGGCCTGGCGCGGGCCAGCCATGTTCATGCTGGCACTGGTTGTCAGCGCGGCACTCGGTGCTGCCGGGGTTTCGGTGCCGTTCCTTGAACAACTGATTTCTCTCAGTGTGGTGCTGTTCGGCTTGATGCTGGTGTTTTCACGCAGTCAGATACCAGCGGCTTTTGGCCTGTGCCTGGTGGCCTTGGCCGCATCGCTGCATGGTGTTGCGCACGGCGCTGAAACACCTGAAACCGGGTTTGCCACCTACGCCGCAGGCTTTTTGCTGACCACCGCCGCACTGCATTTTGGTGGGGTACTGGCAGGGCTGGGTGTTCGCCGCTGGTTGGCCAGCAGGGCAAGTTTGGCGGTCTCGGGCTTTGGCATTTTGTGTGGTGGTGCCGGCCTTTACCTGTTCAGCCAGATATGAGGTTTGACTGTCTTCGCAGCGCATCATATGGGTACTGCCGTTGATCGGCAGCATGGCAGCATGGCAGCGAGCCTCGCCTGACTGGGCAAAGGTCGCTGTTGATCGCCCGTCGGCCTGCTGTCATATGCCTTTGCGGGCCCCCACTTGATTCAATAAAGATAGCTGTCAGCGCAGTATTGACAAGGGCTAGAGGTCTTTTTTACTTAGAAGATGGTCAATGGAACGCTTCACTATTTCGCTCGACGACACGCTCGCGCGGCAGTTTGATGAACTGATCGGCCAGCGCGGTTATGGCAACCGGTCAGAAGCGGTGCGTGACCTGATTCGTGCTGCCATCGAGGCCGACCGCCAGCGCCAGCCACCCACAGGCAACTGTGTCGGCATGCTGTCTTACACCTATGACCACCATGAACGTCTGCTGGCTGATCGCCTGACCGGGCTGCAGCACAACCATCATGATCTGACGGTAGCATCAATGCATGCGCATCTGGATCACACGCAGTGTGTCGAGTCGGTTATTTTGAAGGGCTCGACCGCAGATGTTCGCCAGTTTGCCGATGCGCTGATGGCTGAGTGTGGTGTGCATCACGGTCACCTGAACCTGATCGCGCTGGAAGCCCACCAGCCGCACGCTCATGGGCAGGATGGCGAGCCGCATATCCATTACAGCCCGGCATCCTGAGTCCGAGTTGGCCGGTTCGGTGCCGCATGCTTTTGTCCGGGGGCGCATTGATCCGCACCAGACTGTGGTCAGTGGATGTCGGCCAGGCCAATGCCGGCTCGGCAAATGCCAGCGTGCCATGATGCCCACATTGGGTTAAGCTGTTACTTGTTCAGCACTTAACCCCATTAACGGAGACACACATGAGCGATTCACAAATCGGTAATTTCGGCAAATTCGTACCAGGCTTTGAGTTTTTGCAAAACCTGGCCAAAAGTGCCTCTCAAACCATTCCTCAGATGCCCAATATGTCTAACTGGATTGCGCCGACCATGAGTGTCGAAGATCTGGAAAAGCGCATTAACGAGCTCAAGGCGGTTCATTTCTGGCTTGATCAGAATACTCGCGCGCTGGGAGCCACGGTGCAGGCGCTGGAAGTGCAAAAAATGACGCTGGCCACCCTGAAGGGCATGAATTTCAATTTGGGCGATGTGGCCAATGCCTTCAAGCTCAAGGCAGCCGACTCGGTTTATTCCGGTGTGCAAAAGGTAACCGAAAAGGCCGCCTCGACGGCCCGGACCGTGTCCGACGTGGCCGAGCAGACCGAAGGAATCGCCAAAAAGGTTGGCGATGCCGCCAAGCCTGCCGCCGCCGCAGCGATGGCCGGACTGGTGGACCCGATGCAACTGTGGACATCACTGACCCAGCAGTTTCAAACCATTGCCGCTAGCGCCATGAAAGAAGCCACCAAGACCACCGCCATGGATGCCGCCATGGACATGGGTAAAAACCTGGCCAAGGAAATG
>DAOSLL010000526.1:0-3490 GCA_035368905.1 Rhodoferax sp. | reverse complement strand
GGTCAGCAGGTGACCATCGACTTCATCAACGGCGAGGTCAAGAAGTTTCATCTCGGCCCGGAACAACGCCAAGTCAGCTCCGACTTTGACCGGTTTCACCTGCTTCATGACACCGAGTGAGGTCAATATCTCCTCGCCGCATTTGCGCATCCGAGGATCGGGCAGCGACAACAAGTTACAGGAGCCGCGCTGCCCCACTGTGATATCAAGCGCTCGGCTATCGTCATCGCCGTCAAAACGGATCACGAACGACAACTTCACTTCGAGGATGGAGCGACAGCTTGATAGCGGGTTGCGGTCGCCAAATTGCGTATCAGAGACACGCCATAAATTGTCGCTGTTCGCCAACGCCAGGGTTACGCTGTGGCGTGTATGACCCATGGTCACGGTCAACGCTGAAACCCAAGCGTCCTGGATGACAGCGCCGTTGGCCTTCGAATCCATGAGATTCACTTTATGTTTGAACATTGCCAGCTCGTAGCTGACCTCGTCCACTGGCTGTTTTGAAAGGGGCTTCTCAAAACCGATGGCAGCGAACCGATCCGCCAGTTGCTTGGCGGTACCCTTTTTGTCGGAGAGCACATGCACTTTGTTGTCGGCGGGGTCATACACCAGTGTGGCTTCGAGCGCAGGTGTGAACAGAAACAGGTCACGCCTGCGATCCTTCATCTGGCGCAGCAACTTCATCTTGCCGGGGTGATATACAACGAGATAGTGCAGCCGCCGTTTGACGGATTCGTCGCCAGCGTCCATCTCAAAATGGATCACCTCGCAGCTATTCTTTGATTCTTCGTCCAAACCGAGAATCTCACCGACGCCCTCATGCAGTTTTTTTGCCACCTCCGGTGTCCATTCAAAGTCACGCCCGTCACCATCCCGCACTGTAAATCCGAGAAATTTCTTGTGTCCGTGGAAATGATGCGTGAGGTAAATCGTCTCAATCTGATCGAAGATGTGCGAAGCATTCACTCGCAACCAGATCATGCGGGTCATCGCGTCGGTGGATCGGTCAAAAGTCCCTCTCTCCGGATGATTTTCGAATTCGATTTTCCCGTAGGCGTAATCCAGCATCTCTTCAGTGCGAAAGCGCACCAGCTGAAGTAGACGCACCGCCTCCTGATCCGCTATGGTGATGTCGTCGCGTTTGACTGATTGGATGCGTTCGAGCAGTTCGGAACGGGCCAGATGCTCAGGCTTGGACGTATCGAGCACAGCCAGAAATGTGAACTTATCGACTCGTGCCAGCAGCGATATGGATGTAAGGGTCGCCGAGTTGATCAGGTCAACGAAATGCTTGCTGTTTTTTTGAGATTTTTTTACCACTTGATGCTCCTTGAACAATGCTGAGTGGCTTTCCTCCCCTTGATGGTCGCGCCCACAGCCTCAAACTTTTGTCATGGGATGATTCCCAACCTGATCTTGGTTTTGATGCTGGACAACCAGTCCTCGCGGTACTGCAATGCAAATGCATTGCGATTGCCGCGTCCAACACCTGCCTGGCGGGCCAAATCTTCCAGCGAGGTCATGCAATCGAGCCACCCCAGTCCATTCGATGCCACCAAAGCAGCCTTGTCAGCTGTCGTGACTATGATGCCCTGGGAGGGCAGCAGCTTGTTGGCAGCCAGCCAAGCAAAGAGATGCTTTTCGCCATCATCAAGTGTGCTGCATGAAGGGTTGCTCAACACGAGGGTTGCAAGCTCTTTCCTGCTGACCGAGTGCTGCCCGGCAAGCCCTGCTTTCAAATCGGCAGCAGGTACTGCGACGTGTCGCGGATCGCCAGGATTGCCGGTAAGCGTTTCCTCTACGCACTTCTCGACAGTCTCGATGGCGAAGTAGTTGCAGATCGCTGCCCAGCAGCCTGTTCGGAATGATTCGAGGATGACATTGGTGTCCGCGAAAACTCGGATTTTCGGCATACGGTGCTTACCTCACAGCTCGAACGGTGCGGTGAGGTCGTACTGAGCAAACAGCTCGGTCAACTCGGCCAGTCCAAGACCTATGGCCTTGGCGGCTTTGCGAGCCGAAAGCCTTCCGTTCTCCAGGGCCTCATGAAGCATTTTCACGAAGGTGGGAGAGAACCGCTTGGGTGGGCCTGACACCGATGGTCGCTGCTTCTCTTGCGAAAGACTCCGCTGGGTGTCGACACCGATGAGCTTGAGGTTGAACAATCGCCATGCCAGCGTGACGGGGGCAACCCGCAGCAGGGCAGCGACTTCGCACAGGTGCGCAATGTTGTCAAGCTGGTCACGCTTGATCAACTTGTCGAGGGACGCACTCGGCATCAGCAGCGCTGCGGCGAAACTGTTCGCCAACTGCTCAATGCGCTTGACCTTGTTGCGTTCCTCGATAGAGTTTGATTCCCGGTGATCCGGCTTCATCGCATCCCAAGTCAGAGCATGAAAGAGCTCGTGCGCCAGATCGAAGAAACGCCGGGCTTCATTCTCGTTGCGGTTGATCAGGATGACACCCATCTCTTCCAGGTGACAAGTAGCGCCAGAGATGGAATGACCATCGGCAGTGTCGACCGTATCGACGAACAGAACCGGAATGTCCAACTCGCGCTCAATCTTGTCGATCAAACCTTCGGCTGGAATGACGCCGAGATCAAGTTCGGCGACCAAGCTTTCCGCGCGCTCCTGTGCGTCTTCGAAAGACGACTGCGAGGACAGCCGCAGGGCACGCTTGAGCACACTCGACCGGCTGTCCTGCTGCTCGCGCAACCAGCGAAGCAGGCCGATCCACTGACCAGCCTTGAGCTCGAACCCGTCCAGGCTGTCTTCGGGCACCTCCGGCGCGGCACGCCAGGAAAACTGCGCCTCCCCAGCAACGGCGAACGGGTCGATGAAAAAATCAATATCGCGATCAAATAAATCTGCAAGCGCCAGCATTTCATCTGGTTTGAGCGAGCGCTTACCGTTTTCGATATCAGAGACTGACTGACGGTCTTTCAAGCCCAAACCATCGGTAAGTTGGTCTTGGGTCCAGCCTTTGGCAACGCGTGCGGATTTAACGCGGTAGCCGATAAGCTTCTGCGAAATTTTTCCAAGCATGGCAGTGACCTCCAAAACGCATAGTTTAAACATGCAATTTTATAAATGCAAGAAAAACTTGCTTTTTTATAATTGCAAGATGCGGCGTTGCCCTACGTTACCCATCGTCTTGGAGGATTTGATTCATGATTTCTGGGTCTTTCAAATGCCCTTTGCAAACCATGAAACCTATCAAACTCACTCCCCCAGAACAGATGTCAGCGCGCCAGCGAGCAGCCGAGATCACATCCATCCTGTCGGCAGCCATTATGCGTACTCACGGCAGTGGTCAGGCCGCGACAGACCAAATAGAAAGACAAGTTGGACTTGGCTTTTCTGGTGACCAGCGCGTTCATACGAACCCCTATCAAACAAGGAGTTCCAAATGAGTGTCACCACCACCTCAGTGGCTGCCCAAGTGGCCGCACTGCCCAGCCTGCCAACACCAGACTTGTGGGCAC
>DAOSLL010000525.1:0-3494 GCA_035368905.1 Rhodoferax sp. | reverse complement strand
TGACTACAAGGACATCGACACCTTGCGTGATTTCATCGCTGAAAACGGCAAGATCATCCCCGCCCGCCTGACTGGCACCCGGGCTATTTTCCAGCGTCAGCTCAATACTGCCATCAAGCGTGCACGCTTTTTGGCCATGTTGCCGTACAGCGACCAGCACAAGATCTAAAGGAAACACCCCATGCAAATCATTCTGCTCGACAAGGTGGTGAACCTTGGTAACCTGGGTGAAATCGTCAAGGTCAAAGACGGTTACGCACGTAATTTTTTGATTCCGGCCGGCCGCGCCCGTCGCGCTACCGAAGCTGCCAAGAAAGAGTTTGAAGTGCGTCGCGTTGAACTCGAAAAAGTGGCCGCTGGCAAGTTGACCGAAGCACAAGCTTTGGGCGAGAAGCTTGCCGGAACCGTCTGCAAGCTGACCCAGAAGGCTGGTGTGGATGGCCGTTTGTTCGGCTCTGTGACCAATGCCAACATTGCGGAGGAACTGACCAAAATCGGCTTCGCGGTGGCAAAGGCGCAGGTTCGCATGCCCAATGGCCCCATCAAGATCGTCAGCGACAGCACGGTGAGCGTGGCGCTGCACACCGATGTGGTGGTGGACATCACGGTATCGGTTTACGGCGAAACGGCCTAGCCAAAAATCCTGCATCGCACAAGCCGCCTCGGTGCAAGCCCTGGCGGCTTTTTGATTTGATGCGCTGGCATCAAGAACATTTGCACAGCTTGTGCACAGGCTATACGTCAGTTCCCCCCAGCCTCTCACTCGACAACTGAATTCACACGCCTTAGGATTGCGCGCTTCAAGGAACACCCATGTCTGCCGTTTTTTCCGTCATCAATGATGACCCGGGTCTGGACCGTCAGGTCGCCCAGTTGCGCATTCCACCGCATTCGATCGAGGCTGAATCCAGCGTGCTCGGGGGCCTGTTGCTGGACAACGCTGCCTGGGACCGGGTCAGCGATGTGCTGACCGAGCAGGATTTTTACCGCTATGAACACCGCGCGGTGTTTGCTGCCATGAGCTTGTTGATCAACGCGTCAAAACCGGCCGATGTGATCACGGTGTTTGAGCAACTGCAAAGCTCGGGCAAGGCTGAAGAAATCGGTGGTTTGAGTTATCTCAACGCTTTGGCGCAGTATGTGCCCAGCGCTGGCAATATTCGCCGCTACGCTGAAATTGTGCGGGACCGCGCCATCTTGCGCAAGCTGGTGTCCACCAGCGAAGAGATTTCTGCCAACGCCTTCAATCCCAAGGGGCGACCGGTGGCCTCCATTCTGGATGAAGCCGAGCAAAAGATTTTCAACATCGGCGAAGAGGGTGCCCGCACCCGGCAGGGCTTCCAGACCATGGACAAGCTGGTGGTTGAGCTGCTTGATCGTGTTCAGGAGATGGCCGACAACCCCAACGATGTGACCGGCGTGCCGACCGGCTTTTATGACCTGGACCGCCTGACAGCGGGCTTGCAGGGCGGCGACCTGGTGGTGCTGGCGGCCAGGCCTTCCATGGGCAAGACGGCACTTGCCATCAACATTGCCGAGCATGTGGCTTTGAATGAAGGCTTGCCGGTAGCGGTGTTTTCCATGGAAATGGGCGCGGCGCAATTGGCAGTGCGCATTGTGGGCTCGATTGGTCGCATTGATCAGAGCCACCTGCGCACCGGCAAGTTGACGGATGAGGAATGGCCGCGTCTGACCGAGGCGATAGAGAAGTTGCGCACCATTTCCCTGCACATTGACGAATCAGCGGGCCTGACTTCCGGCGAACTGCGCGCCAATGCCCGGCGCCTTTCGCGCCAGTGCGGCCAATTGGGTCTGATTGTGGTGGACTACCTGCAATTGATGAGTGGCTCCAATGGCAGCGATGGTGAAAACCGCGCCACTGAACTGGGTGAAATTTCGCGCGGCCTCAAAATGTTGGCCAAAGAGCTCAAATGCCCGGTCATTGCGCTGTCGCAGCTCAACCGCAGCGTCGAATCACGCCCCGACAAGCGCCCGATGATGAGCGACCTGCGCGAGTCCGGTGCCATCGAACAGGATGCCGACATTATCATGTTTATTTACCGTGACGAGTACTACACCAAGGATGCCTGCAAGGAGCCCGGCGTGGCAGAGGTGATCATTGCCAAGCAGCGTAATGGTCCGACTGGTGTTGTCAAGCTGGCATTCCTGAACAAGATCACCAAGTTTGAATCACTGGCCACAGGTGCCACCGGCGACTTCTGACGGCCACGCCAGGTGCCCCATGAGCCGATCGCCTGGTGGAGTCGGCTTCAGTCACCTCAATGAGCAATGAAATCGGCCTGTAGCCCTTGTGGATAAAGCGCTACCAGCTATCATAATTAAAGCACCTCGCTGGCAAAGTCGGCCAGCCTGGAGCGTTCGCCGCGCGCCAGCGTGATGTGGCCGCTGTGCTGCCAGCCCTTGAACTTGTCCACTGCATAGGTCAGCCCTGACGAGCCTTCGGTCAGGTACGGCGTGTCAATTTGCGCAATGTTGCCCATGCAGATGATCTTGGTGCCCGGCCCGGCCCGGGTAACGAGGGTCTTCATTTGCTTGGGTGTCAGATTTTGTGCCTCGTCAATGATCACGTACTTGTTCAGGAAGGTACGGCCACGCATGAAATTCATGCTCTTGATCTTGATTCGGCTTCGAATCAGCTCATTGGTCGCGGCGCGGCCCCATTCACCCGCAGCGGTGTCCGTTTTGCCCAGTACTTCCAGGTTGTCGTCGAGCGCGCCCATCCATGGACCCATTTTTTCTTCTTCTGTGCCGGGCAAAAAGCCGATATCTTCGCCGACGCTGACGGTAGCGCGGGTGACGATGATCTCGGTGTAGCGACGCTCGTCGAGCACCTGGGTCAGACCAGAGGCCAGCGCCAGCAGTGTTTTGCCGGTACCAGCCTGGCCGGTCAGCGTGACAAAGTCAACCTCGGGGTCGAGCAGCAGGTTCATGGCAAAGTTTTGTTCGCGGTTGCGGGTGGTAATACCCCAAACCGCATTTTTCAGATGGGTAAAGTCACGCAGGGTCCGAAACACCGCCACCTTGCCACGAATCTCGGTCACCTTGGCATACAGGCTGGGTTCACCCGGTGCCTCAAAATAGACAAACTGGTTGACCAGCAGTTGCGGCACCACCGGCCCACTGACGCGGTAAAAGGTATGGACACCCTGTTGCCAGCTTTCCACCGTGCTGCCATGGGTGCTCCAGAAATCAGTCGGCAGGGCGTAGGCCCCTGAGTACAGCAAGTCGCCGTCTTCCAGGGTCTTGTCGCTTTGGTAGTCGTCAGTCGATAAGCCCAAGGCACGCGCCTTGACACGCATGTTGATGTCTTTGGACACCAGCACCACCTCACGCGGGGCATGCTGTTTGCGCAGGGCTTCGACGACACCCAGAATCTGGTTGTCTGCCTTGCCTTGGGGAAGGCTGGTGGGCAGGTCGTAATTGAGTAACTGGGTCTGAAAAAACAGCCGACCGCGTGCGTCGGTATGGCCGGT
>DAOSLL010000524.1:0-3501 GCA_035368905.1 Rhodoferax sp. | reverse complement strand
CTGTGCGCCCAAATCCGCCGGTGCAAATAGGGGAAGTTATTCCTGACCACATCCTTAAACAGGCAAGGCCACTGGCAAGGCTGCAAGCTGCATGTCGCAGCAAGCCGCGACAGGGGAGATGCGCGATGCGACGAGGGGTTAACAATGACCACAGGCGCGTTGCCAGCGGCTCGTTCGGGTGCGTTCAACAGACAAATCCAGGTTCAAACTCACCCCCGGATTCTTGACAGGCGCATAGGGTTGCCGGTGACTGGTCCTCGTCGGGCCGATTGTTAGCCCTGGGCCATCCAGGCCGGATCAGGTTGCCACTGCGATGCCCAGCGTGGCAGTTCTTGCGCGGCCATCGGTCGGGCAATGCCAAAACCCTGCGCCAGGTCGCAGCCAAGTTTGAGCAGCAGCAAGCCGTGCGCAATGGTTTCCACGCCTTCGGCTATTACCACCCGATGAAACACCCGCGCCAACCCGATAACACCTTCCAGCACCGCAAGATCCTCCGGGTCCACCAGCATGTCGCGCACAAAGCTTTGGTCGATTTTCAAGATCGCAACCGGCAGGCGTTTCAGATAAGTCAACGACGAGTATCCGGTGCCAAAGTCGTCAAGCGAAAAAGCCACCCCCATTTCCTGGCATTGTTCGACGATTTGTGTCACACCGTTGATATTGGCCAGGGCGCTGGCTTCGAGCACCTCAAGTTCCAGATGGCTTGGCTTGACCTGCGGGTGTCTGGCCAGAATGTCACGCAAGCGGGTGACAAAGTCGATCTGCTGCAACTGGCGGGTACAGACGTTGACGCTGACCGGCAAGTCAAAACCCTGGGCTTGCCAGGCTTCCATTTGCGCCAGCGCTGATTCGATGACCCATTCACCCACATCGACGGCCAGTGGATGGTCGTCCAGCGACGGCAGAAACGAGCCCGGCATTTGCAGGCCTTGCTCGGGATGCTGCCAGCGCAGCAGCGCCTCGGCCCCGACCACCTGCCCGGTGCGCATGTTGACCTTGGGCTGGTAATGCAGCACCAGTTCATTGGAGCCCAATGCCTGGCGGATGCCCTTGATGGTTTCGTTGTGGCTGCTCAGACCAGTGTCTTGCTCGGTATCAAACAAATGAAAGCGGTTTTTGCCGGCCAGTTTGGCCTGGTACATGGCCTGATCTGCCTGACGCAACAATTGCTCGACATCAATGTCGAGGGTTTGCGGGTAAAACGTCACGCCCATGCTGGCTGAGATCTTGAGTGTCAGGTTGATCAACTGAAGCGGCATGGCGGCGGCCTCGAGCAGGCGGCTGAGCAGCGGCATGCTAGAAGCCGTTTCGTCCATGTCGTTGAGCACCGCCACAAATTCGTCGCCGCCGATGCGTGCGAGCGTGTCGCCTTCGCGCAAGGCCTGCTTCATGCGCTTGGCCACCGTCATCAGCAACAGGTCGCCGGCTTCATGACCGTGGTTGTCGTTGATCAGCTTGAAGCCGTCAAGGTCTAGAAAAATGACCGCCAGTTGCTGGCCACGGCGCACCGATTGCGCCATGCCCTGGCGCAGCCGGTCGGCCAGCAAAACCCGGTTCGGCAGGCCGGTCAATACGTCGAAGTGGGCAATGTGGTCAAGTTCCCGCTGCTGTGCCTTTTGGGCAGTGATATCGGAAAACAGCGCCACGTAATTTTGTGGCTTGCCGTGGGCATCAAGCACCGAGGAAATGGTGAGCTGTTCGGCATAAATCTCACCGTTCTTGCGACGATTCCAGATCTCGCCAAACCAGTGACCATTGATGGTCAGTTGCTCCCACATGGCGTTGTAGAACTCTTTGTTTTGGCGGCCTGAGTTCAGCATGCGCGAATTCTTGCCCAGGGCCTCTTCCCGGCTGTAACCGGTGATGCGGGTGAAGGCCTGGTTGACATCGATCATGTCACCCTTGAGATTGGTGATGGCAATTCCCTCGCGGGCACTGGCAAACACGCCGGCGGCAAGTTGCAGTTTGGTCTGCGCCAGTTTGCGCTCGGTGATGTCCGTCTTGACCGCCACATAGTGAGTGACCTCACCCGCCGCGCTTTTGACCGGCGAGATATGCGATTCTTCCCAATACACCTCGCCGTTCTTACGCTTGTTGATCAGCTCGCCCTTCCAGACTTTGCCTTGCGTAAGGTACGCCCACAATTCGGAGAACACCTCACTGCTGGTCTGGTCAGACTTCAGGATGCGCGGATTTTGTCCAATCGCCTCAGCAGCGCTGTAACCAGTGACTTCGGTAAAGCGCGGGTTGACGTACTGAATCACGGCGTTCAGGTCGGTAATTACCACCGATGCCGGGCTTTGTTCAATTGCCACACTCAGTTTCCGCAAGTTTGCCTGGGTCTTGTTGTGCTCTTTGATTTCATCGGCGAGCTGATCGCGCTGAGCCGTCACCTGGCGACGCAATTGCTCGCGCTCAAGCAGGTTGCGAATGCGCTGGCGCGCCGTCTCGACCTGAATCGGCTTGGTGATGTAGTCTGCAGCACCGAGTTCCAAGCCCTTGATCTCCGAGTCAAGCTCATGCAGGGCAGTGATAAAAATCACCGGAATGTCGCGCAGCAACGGATCGGCCTTGAGTTGCTGGCAGGTCTCGAAACCATCCAAGTCGGGCATCATGATGTCCAGCAGGATCAGATCAGGCGGGTCTTGCATCGCCAGACTGATTCCTGACAGGCCTGATGTGGCCACCTGCAGATCGAAATCGTCCTTCAGGGCCGCACCCAGGGTCAACAGGTTGACCGGGGTGTCATCAATGGCCAGAATTTTGGGTTTGCTTTTTTCCATGTCACCTCTGATTGTATTTTCCAGTTCAGGTATGAGCCTGAAACGAAGCCAGTTTGGCCTCAATCTTGATTCAGGCTGACCGGGTCAAATATGCCAGTGTAAACGGCATGCTTTTGTCTTTCAGGCCATTTTTTTTGTTCATTCATTTTCGGCCCCTGTCAGAGCCGGACCGATGCCCGACATCGTGCCATACATTCATGCATGGCCCTGCCTTTGGCGTAATGGTGCCATTGGCAGATTGCAGGTTTGAGGTTTGGTCAATCGCCTTGATCACAAACGGGAACCGGCTCGGCAGAATGGCCAGCACGGGCAGCAAAAAAAGCCTCCCAATTGCCCTGCAGGAAAGCCTTTGCCTGCGACTGAATCACCTCATCCACACAGGTGACGTGACAGACCCGTCAGGATCAGATCAACAGGACTGTCAAGAATGCGGCAGTTGGCGCAACAGCGCCAGCGCTTCTTCAAAACGCAAGTTGGTTACCAGGGGCGCAATCGCCTTCAGGCCATCGGCCAGTGAAGAATCGCCAGCCGCCGCCTGCAACGCACGGAAATGTTCAATGGCATCGAATTTTTGTTGTTCCAGCAGAGGCAGCGTTTCTGCCAGCAGCGCCTCGACGCGCGGCCAGTCGACGGCCTGCAGAGGAGCTGTCGTTGGTCGCACAGCGCTACTGGCCGGTGCTGCGTTGGGCAAGCACTGGGCCAGCGTCAGCTTCAGGTC
>DAOSLL010000523.1:0-3515 GCA_035368905.1 Rhodoferax sp. | reverse complement strand
CCCCGACATCTGTGGCGCTGCCCACCAGCGATATCGCCCGGATGGGTTCGGTTTTTACGGACCACAAAAAGAGCGGGTTGGCAACCAGCGTGCAGACCATCTTTAACACTTATACGCAAGCTAAACGCTTGGTGGTTATGACCACGGTGCAACCTGCGGCTTTGGCGATGGATCACTCGCTGACTGTAACGGTTAGCCGTGACATTGGACATATCTTCAGCCAATGGCGAAAGCAGGCTTATTTGGCAACAAGCATCTTTCTGGGTTTGTCCTTGTTCAGCATCCTGAGTTTGCGTCTTTATCAACGGCGTCTGCACGATCTGGGGCGAATCGCGCAAGACGAGACAACAGCTCGTGAGCAGGCAGAGCAAAAAATGCGCGCTACCGCTGAACTAATGCAAAGCTTTCTTGACCATTTACCAGGCATGGCCTATGTCAAAGACAGTGACTGCCGCATACTAATGGCCAACCGGGGGTTTCAGATGCTTGACCTGGACCCCGCCACGATGATCGGAAAGACCAATCTGGAATTGTTGCCAGGATCATTGGGCGAAGCAATTACGACCGACGACCAGCGCGTGCTGGCCCACGGCAAGATTGAATTGATTCAGGAGGAAATTGGGGGCCGCAGTTTTGAGACGTCAAAATTTGTGATTGACGACGCGCACGGCCAACGCCTGCTGGGCGGCATCACGTTGGACGTGACAGCCCGGCAACAACACAACCGGCTGACCCAGGCGCTGCTGGAAATCAATGAATTTGGCATGCGCCTGAGCGAAAAGGACTTTCTGACCCATGGCCTGGAACTGGCAGAGCGCCTGACCACCAGCGGCATCGGTTTTCTGCATTTCGTCAGTGAAGACCAGGAAACGCTGGAGTTGGTGACCTGGACCAGCAAGACGCTCCAAGGCGGCACCGCGGTGCATGATGCACACTACCCCATCAGCCAGGCTGGCATCTGGGCAGACTGTTTCCGCCAGAGGCAACCCGTAGTGTTTAACGACTATGACGGCCACACCCAAAAGCAGGGGCTCCCGGTTGGGCACGCACCATTACAGCGGTTGATTTCGGTGCCTGTGATGGACGATGGCGCAGTTCGAATGGTGATCGGCGTTGGCAACAAAAACCATGACTATGACGCGGCGGATATTGAGACCGTACAGCTTATTGGCAACGATCTGTGGGGCATCGCCAGGCGAAATCGCGCCGAGCGAAAAATGCAACAGCAATTGCTTGAACTGGTTGCCCTCAACAGCAAGCTGCTCGAAACCCAGGGCCAACTCCTGCAATCCGAAAAAATGGCGGCTGTTGGGCAATTGGCAGCCGGAATTGCGCATGAAATCAACAACCCGGTTGGGTTTGTCTTTTCCAATTTGACCACCTTGGCTGACTATGTGGAGGACCTGCTGGCCATTGACAGCGTCTACAGCGAGATGGAAGACCGGCTGCAAAGCCTCGCCCCGGAACTGCTGGCGCGAGTACACGCACTGAAGACGGCCTGCGACCACCCCTTTGTAGTGATCGATGTGCGCCATCTGTTGCGTGAATCCGGCGAAGGCCTGAAGCGTGTCAAAACCATTGTGCAAGACCTGAAAGATTTTTCACGCGCAGGTGACACGGCCTGGGAATGGGCTGATTTGCAGAAGGGCCTGGAAAGCACACTCAATATTGTTCGCAACGAGATCAAATACAAGGCTAGCATTGTTCGCGAACTGGCTCCCTTGCCACCTGTGCGCTGCATCCCGGCGCAGATCAACCAGGTTTTCATGAACTTGCTGGTGAATGCGGCGCAGGCCATTCAAGAGCACGGCACCATTGTGTTGCGCAGCGGTGTCGATGGCGACACCGTCTGGATTTCCGTGCAAGACGACGGCTGCGGCATTGCGCCAGAAAAGGTCTCGCGCATCTTTGATCCGTTTTACACCAGCAAACCCGTCGGCAAGGGCACTGGGCTGGGCCTGACGCTGGCCTGGGGCATCATGCAGCGCCACCAAGGCTCGATTGATGTGCAGTCCACCCCTGGCAAGGGCAGTTGCTTCACGGTTCGCCTGCCCATCAATGGGCCAACCAATGATCCAAATAGTGAAGGCAATGCCCCACCGTGAGCACCGAGCTGACCCTCAGGCTGGCGGCTGCGGTGGAGAGCATGCCAGCCTTTCCCAAAACTGTTCAAAGCATCCTGGCTCTGACAGGCAATTTGGATTGTTCGCCCAAGGACCTGGTGCACGTCATTGGCAAAGACCCGGTCATCACCATCAAGGTGTTGCGGGTGGTCAACTCGGCCTACTACAGCTTGTCCAACCAGATCACCTCGATTGACCATGCGGTAGTTTTTTTGGGGTTCAACACCATCAAAAACCTGGCACTCAGTATTGCCGCCATCAACATGTTGCCAGCCAACCACCTGGCGGGTTTTGATGCCCAACAGTACCTGCTGCACTCTCTGGTTACCGCTGGCATTGCCAAGAAATTTGCACTGCACGTGCAACAGGCTGACCCAAACGACTGTTTTGTTGCCGGTCTGTTGCATGACTTTGGCAAGGTGGTGGTGGCGCAGTGCATGCCTGCGCAGTACCAACGCGCTGTCGAGATCAGCCTGTGGAAAGAAACTTCCCTGCACGCCGCTTTGCGCGAGGTGATTGGTGTGGACCACTTTGCCATTGGTGCCATGTTGGTTCAGCGCTGGCGTTTTGCGCCCCAGTTGATTGAGACCATTGGTTGCCTGAACACGGCCACTCTCAAAGACACCGACATGATTGCCTGCGTATTCGCCGCCAACCAGATATGCAAGCACATCGGTTGTGACTTTGGCGGAAGCCCGGCGCTGGATGCCTTGCCGGCTGCAGTGAGCCAGCGCCTGAGCGGCACGCTGGATGAACTGCGCCTGTCTTTGGGCGACCTCACCCCCATGCTGGAAGAAGCCCGGCTCTTCGCCAAGCTTTAAGCCACCCCATGCAAGTAGACACCCCCCACACATCCAACGCAACCGGCGCATCTGCCAGCACGGCGGCGGCGGTGCGCGGGTTGGCGATTTTGTGTGTGGACGACGAGCCCAGCATCCTGTCTTCGCTGCGACGCCTGTTTCGCCCCAAGGGCTACCAGATTTATATTGCCGAAGGAGGAAAAGCCGCGCTGGCGTTGCTGGAGCAGAATGCGGTTGACCTGGTCATTTCGGACATGCGGATGCCGGAAATGGACGGTGTTCAATTCCTGGAGCAAGTGCGCCTGCGCTGGCCCGATACGGTGCGACTGCTGTTGACCGGTTATGCCGATATTGCTTCCACCATTGATGCGGTGAACCGGGGCGAGATTTATCGCTATATCTCCAAGCCCTGGGACGACGCCGATATTTTGCTGATCGTGCACGATGCACTGGAGCAGCGCGCCCTGGAGCTGGAAAACAAACGGCTTAAGTCTGTTGCACAAGCCCAAAATGCGGAGCTCAAAAACGCCCATGCCTATTTGGAGTCCTTGGTTGCACAACGTATCACCGAACTCACCGTCGCAAATGACGC
>DAOSLL010000522.1:0-3517 GCA_035368905.1 Rhodoferax sp. | reverse complement strand
CTGGTGCATTCGCAGATGGCGCGCCCCTGGCAACGCCGGTGATCACCTGGAATGATCTGCTGGCCAGCCCGGCGCGCGTCGGCCACAGGGTGATTGACACCGACGTGGTGGGCATTTTGTACACATCGGGCAGCACCGGAAAACCCAAAGGCGTGGTGCTGTCTCACCGGAACATGGTCGCTGGCGCCAAGAGCGTGGCATCGTATCTGGAAAATAACGCTCAGGACACGCTGCTGGCCGCTCTGCCGCTGTCTTTTGATGCCGGATTCAGCCAGTTGACCACCGCCTTCCACGTCGGCGCACGGGTGGTTTTGCTGAACTATTTGATGCCGCGTGACGTGCTTAAAGCCATGGCGCGTGAGAAGGTCACCGGCCTGACAGCGGTGCCACCGCTCTACATTCAACTGTCACAACTGGCATGGTCGGCTGACCTGAATGAACACTTGCGTTATTTCGCCAACACCGGCGGGCGCATGCCGCGCGAGACGCTGGACCAGTTGCGCAAGCATGTGCCGGCTGCCAAACCTTTCTTGATGTACGGACTGACAGAGGCCTTTCGGTCCACATATCTGCCGCCCGACGAAGTTGACCGTCGCCCCGATTCGATCGGCAAGGCGATCCCGAATGCCGAGATTTTGGTGCTGCGCGAAGATGGCACGCCCTGTGAGCCAGACGAACCCGGTGAGCTGGTGCATCGCGGTGCGCTGGTGGGCCTGGGCTACTGGAACGATGCCGAAAAGACCGCCGAGCGCTACAAGCTGCTGGCCTGCGACGCTCCAGGGCGGCAAGCGGGCTTGCAGCTTCCTGAATACGCGGTGTTTTCAGGCGATACGGTGCGCCAGGATGCAGACGGCTTTTTGTACTTTATTGGCCGACGCGATGAGATGATGAAGACCTCTGGCTACCGGGTGAGCCCGACTGAGGTGGAAGAAATTTTGTATGCAACCCAGATGGTAGGCGAATGTGTAGCCTTTGGTGTGGCGCATGAAATGCTTGGGCATGCTATACATGTGATAGCTACTATCGCAGATACAGCGGGGTCTAGAGGCCTAAATGATCTTATGACTGAGTGCCGCACCAGGATGCCGGCCTACATGGTTCCGGCCGGCATCGAACTGGTCACCGGGCCGCTGCCACGCAACCCCAACGGCAAAATCGACCGCAAATTGCTGGCCACCGAGTGGCTGGCGCGGCACACTGTCTAACCCCTTGCCACAACGCGATCAACAGCATCATGTCCACCCCCGAGCGCCAGCTACCCGTCCACGCCCCGATGAACCAGTTTGCCGTGCAGGATGGCGAACTGGTGGTTGGCGGCAAACGCTTGTCCACCCTGGTCGCTCAGGTGGGGCAGACACCGTTTTATGCCTACGACCGCGCATTGCTCAAAGCGCGGGTGGCCGAACTGCGCAGCGTGCTGCCACCTGAGATTCAGTTGCATTACGCGATGAAGGCCAATCCTATGCCGGCCGTGGTCGCGCTGATGGCTGGGCTGGTGGACGGCATCGACGTGGCATCGGCAGGTGAACTCAAGGTGGCATTGGACGCAGGGGCAAACCCGCACGAGGTGAGTTTTGCCGGACCAGGCAAACGCGATGCAGAGCTGCACCAGGCTGTAGCCGCTGGGGTGCTGGTCAACCTTGAGTCGTTTCGAGAGCTTGCTGTGCTGGCAGCAGCCAGCCAGGCGCTGGGCCTGCCCGCGCGCGTGGCGGTGCGTGTGAACCCTGACTTTGAGCTCAAGGGTTCGGGCATGAAAATGAGTGGTGGGCCCAAGCAGTTCGGCGTGGATGCCGAACAAGTACCAGCACTGTTGCAGGGCATTGACGACTGCGGCTTGGCATTTGAGGGCTTTCACCTGTTTGCCGGATCGCAGAATTTGCGCGCCGAGGCGATTTGCGAAGCCCAGCAAAAGTCTTACGAGCTGGCGTTGAGGCTGGCGCAGACGGCCAGGCAACCGGTGCGCTTTTTGAACCTCGGCGGTGGCTTTGGCATACCGTACTTTCCAGGTGAAAAACGACTCGACCTGGCACCTATTGGTGACAACCTGGCGCAGTTGGTGCAACGTGCGCAGGGTGAATTGCCGCAGGCCCAACTGGTGATTGAACTGGGGCGCTATTTTGTCGGCGACGCAGGGGTGTATGTGGCGCGCGTGATTGACCGCAAGGTGTCTCGCGGTCTGGTGTACCTGGTGACTGATGGCGGGCTGCATCAGCATTTGGCTGCATCGGGCAACTTTGGTCAGGTGGTGCGCAAAAATTATCCGGTGTGCATTGGCAACCGCATGGGTACCGGTGAGACCGAAACCGCCAGCGTGGTAGGCCCATTGTGCACACCGCTGGACCTGCTGGCAGATCGCATGACGCTGCCAGTGGCGCAGATCGCAGACCTGGTGGTGGTGTTTCAGTCGGGTGCCTATGGCATCAGCGCCAGCCCGCAGCGGTTTTTGGGCCACCCAGCTTGTGTGGAAGTTTTGGTTTAGAGAACCTTCAGCAAGCGACCGGGCATCTGGCCAAAGCAGTCAAAAACGCTGCGCTGGCTCACGCGCTTGCCTCGGCCACCGGCGCATCGACTACCTGGCGCAAAAAGGCTTCAAACATCAACAGCGTCCAAAGCGGTGCGCTGTAGTCATAGGCCCCTGACTGATGGCCATTCACCAGTTGCTGTAAATAGTCTTGATTGAACCAGCCGGTACAGGCCAGGCGATCACCCAGCACCGCATCGCGCACGCGCTGCTTCAATGGGCCGCGAAACCACCGCGCCAACGGTACCGAAAAGCCCATTTTGGGGCGGTAGAGCACGTCGTTGGGCAGGTAGGGCTGCATCGCCTTTTTGAAGATGTGTTTGCCTTCCTGACCCTGAATCTTGTGGCTGGACGGTAGCGTTGCCAGCCAGTCAATCAGCTCATAGTCCATGAGCGGCGCGCGCACTTCGAGCGAGTGCGCCATGCTGGCACGGTCAACCTTGGTATTGATGTCGCCCACCAGGTAGGTTTTGAGGTCGAGGTATTGAATCAGCGCCAGCGGGTCGTCAGTGCCAGCGTTTTTGGCATGATGGTTGAACACCTCTTGTGCGTTGTAGCCCGCCAGCGCGGTCTTGAAGCCAGCGCTGAACAAGGCATCACGCATGGGTCGGCGCAGAATCGACACGGTGTTGAAATAGGCCTCAACCGAGTTGCGCGCGAGCCCCTCGAAAGTGGTTTTGGCACGGAACATGCGCGGTGCCCAATCGGCTTTGGGGTAGAGCTTGCCCAGTGTGCCAAACAAGGGCCGGCGCAAGCCCAAAGGGAAGGCCGAGCGCATGCGCTCTTCCAGCAGGTGCATCCGGTAGCGGCGGTAGCCACCCATGGCTTCGTCGCCGCAGTCACCCGACAGGGCCACGGTGACGTGCTTGCGCGCGAGCTGGCACACCCGGTAGGTGGGGATGGCGGAGCTGTCGGCGTAGGGCTCGTCATAGAGCGCGGCCAGGGTGTCGATGAGGTCGAAGTCGTCGGACTTGACCGTCTCGACGAAGTGCTTCG
>DAOSLL010000521.1:0-3521 GCA_035368905.1 Rhodoferax sp. | reverse complement strand
AAAAAAATGGCCTGTATCCCAAGCGGTGATTGCGCTGCCAGCTATAAAAAATGTATTGACTGGGATTTCGACACCAAACTGCCAATTGGGTGAACTGAATTCTCAAGACCGGTCATTGGGCCTGCCAATGCGCCATACGGCCAGGTTCGTCGTCTGGGTTGAGTCCAGGACGATGCGGACTCGCCCGACTCGGCTTTTTGGCGGATAGATTGGCGCAACAGCTCGGCACCTCTCCACGCAAGCCAGGGCCAGTACGGTAATATCCACGCCATGGGCGAGCCGCAGCAACTTAAATTGGAAGCCATTGAAGCGCTGATCAGCGCCCGCAATGTCAATGACCTTTCGATCCGCGAGATCCTGGAAGACATTCTTGACGACGCGCAGATGGCGGCCTTCTTGCCAGATTCCCTTTGTCAGATTGATCCCCGAACCGGGGACGTGATCGTCTACAACTCGTCGCGAGCCACCCGGCTGCACACGACCGCCACCATGGCACCCGTCATCAACCGTGACGACCAATGCCCGATCTGCGCTGCCAAGAGCACCGGGGTGATTGATCTGCAACCGCTGAGCGAAGGCTTCACCTTCATCAACAAGAATCTTTATCCGATCCTCCACCCGGTCGAGAATCTGCAGGAAAGCGACGGGGGCATGCCGCTGTATCCGGACCCCTATCACCACGGTCGCAGTTCGTATGGCATGCATCTGCTGCAATGGACTTCCTCGATACATGACCGGGACTGGCACAACATGCCACTGGCAGACTGCCTGATCTGTTTTGACCGACTGGCGGTTCTGGAACATAAGTTGCTGACGGACTCGGCAGGGTTCATGCCTGCTTCAGACCGAGTGCTGCAGAAACTGCCACGCCGATCAGGTGAGGCGGACATCGCCTGTGGGCCAAAAACCTTCGGGCACGTCTCCATCATCAAGAACTTCGGGCGCGCGGCCGGTGCATCGATGTCGCACGGACACCAGCAAATCGGCTTCAGTAACATCATGCCCCAGCGCTATTTCAACAACTTCAGCTTCATGCAGCGCAACGGGCAGACTTTTTCAGAGTACATGCTCAGAGAGAACCCGCAGCGACTGATGGTGCACGACTTTGGTCAAGCGGTGTTGATCGTCCCCTATTTCATGAAGCGACCTTACGACATGCTGGTGCTGGTCAAGGACCACCAGAAGCAGTACATCCACCAACTGACCCCGGATGAGCGCCGGGATCTGGTCCGGGCCATGGTGGCGGCCATCCAGGCGATCATGACCATCATGCCGCAACTGGGCAAGGCACCGGCGTACAACATCAACATCAACAACGGGCCCGGTGCCGGCGTGTATCTGGAGTTGCTGGCCAGTACACAATTGACAGGCGGGTTTGAACACATCGGCCTGTGGGTCTGTCAAGCCAATCCAAATGAGGTTGCGGCGCAGCTTCGCCAAGTCGTCAAGGTTTGAGCCTAGGTGCCTGTCGGACTTATGGCATCGATAGCGAAAATCGACCCCAGCGAGCACAGTTTGCGCCGGATTTGCAGGCCCATAGCCCCGCTATGGGTCAAAAAGCCGGTGCGAAATGGGCCGCTGCGGTCTATTTGCAGCCGATGTTCCATAAGTCCGACAGGCTCCTAGATTCAGTTGACCGCTTGTTTTCATCTGTAAGTTCTCAGGAATTTTGATTTTTTCATCTTGGATGGGGTTCACCCATTGGGTGACGGCGCTACCCATCCAACTGTGGAATCCAGCTTGAAACACTGATTCCAGACACTCGAAGTTGCGTTGACCATGATCGGCCGGGGCGAACACCGGCCATTCGCCGAAACGCAAAGAGCCCCAACGACGTGACCAAAATTGACTTTCGAATTGGGCGTAAGCCGATCAGCACTGCGGGCATCAGATATTCGGGCCATGGCGCGTGCATTCGCGCTTGGCCGGGTCGCATTGACAACCCGAGCACGCTGACGCATCAATGCCTGAGAGACAGTGTGATTGCCTCTTGCCGCCTTTTTTACACACGGTCCAACCCAGCAAGCGAGTCCAACTTTCATGCCTGACGATTCTCTGCCTGCCAATACAGTCCCGGCCGCCAGCATTGCCGATGTGAGTCATCTTGCGGCAGAAGATCGCTACCGCGTGCTGGTCGAGCTGGTGCCGTTTCATCTGCTCGAAACTGGACTGGATGGAACCATCCTGTGGGCCAACCAGGCCGGACTGCAGTTTGTCGGCGTGTCCGATGTTCATGCCATTGCAGGTGTGACCTTTGCCAGCATCGTCGGGGATTCAAACCAGGCACAAGTGAATCGGTAGCTGCTTGAAGCGGCCTGCGGCACAAGCTGTCATTTCGAGTTTTCATCCGACGGCGCGAATCAGCGTCACTACACAGAATGGCTGCATTGTCAGCGGTGCCAAGGTGTACGGCTCAGTGCTGTTTACAAAAGTGCGGGTTGCCGCGTACAGCCTGATCGAGGACTCGGTGTTGCTGCCTGATGTGGTGGTGGGTCGCAACGTCATCCTCAAGCGCGTGGTGGTGGACAACGGCTGCTTCATTCCAGACGGCTTTCAAGTCGGCGTCAACCCGGATGCCGACCGCGCCCGCCTTCACGTAACCGACCTGGGCATCACCCTCATCACGCCGGAATGCTCTGTCAGCCGACTCATCAGGTGCTGCAATCCGACCTGCGGTCCCAGCCAACAATGGGTGCCTGCTCAACAGCGCCGGGTATTGCCACGAAGAGTCTGCAAAAACGGCAGCCAGGCGTAAAGCCCGGCCCCGAGCGCATTGCGGCCAAATGTCCAAGGGTAAGTCTGTAAAAAAATTTCAGGCTTGCCCCTAAAATTATTCACGCACTGACTTTCAACCCAATCGATAAACTGCGTGCCGCCACCCATTACAACAGCCCTGTCGATCGGGCAAACAGTTACAAAACGGAGACAACATGCAGGCTCTTTTGAAATTTTCCAATGCCATTGACGCGCTGAACCGCTTTATTGGCAAATATGTGATCTGGCTGATCCTGGCTTCGACCGTCATCAGCGCCATCAATGCCGTTGTGCGCAAGGCCTTCAACTTCAGCTCAAACGCCTACCTGGAGGTGCAGTGGTACCTGTTTGCCGCGACCTTCATGCTGTGCGCGGCCTTTACCCTGCTCAATGGCGAACACGTCAAGATCGATGTCATTTACAGCCGTCTATACAAGCGCACCCAGACCTGGATCGATGTGTTTGGCTTCGTCTTTTTCCTGCTGCCGTTTTGCTCCGCCATCATCTGGTAGCACACCGTTCTTTCTGAAAGGCTTTCACAGCGGTGAAATGTCGTCCAATGCGGGCGGGCTGATTCGCTGGCCGGTGTACGCCATGATGCCGCTGGGCTTTGGCCTGCTGTGGCTGCAAGGTCTGTCCGAACTGATCAAGCGGGTGGCATTTTTGCTCGGGTTGATCGACGACCCGACAGAAAAGAAACTGGAAAAAACCGCTGAAGAGGAACTGGCCGAAGCCATTCAGAAACTGGCTGAAGAAAAAGCCGCCAA
>DAOSLL010000520.1:0-3528 GCA_035368905.1 Rhodoferax sp. | reverse complement strand
TCCCTGGGCCTGACCGAGGTGGCCTTTCAGAATGCCCTGGCCTACGCCAAGGACCGCATCCAGATGCGCAGCCTCACAGGCCCCAAAGCCAAAGACCTGCCGGCCGACCCGATCATCGTGCACCCCGATGTGCGCAAGATGCTCTTGACCGCCAAGGCGTACGCCGAGGGCGGCCGTGCCTTGCTATGCTTCAGTTCGATGTTGCTGGAAAAAGATCACAACCACCCCGATGCGGCGGTGCGCAAGGATGCCGGCGAAATGCTGGCCATGCTGACCCCGATTGTCAAAGCCTTCATCACCGACAACGGTCACCTCTGCACCAATGCCTGCATGCAGGTTTTTGGCGGCCACGGATTCATCAAGGAAAACGGCATGGAGCAGTTTGTCCGCGACAACCGCATCAACATGATCTATGAAGGCACCAACACGATCCAGAGCCTGGACCTGCTGGGGCGCAAGGTCTTGGGCAACCAGGGCGCCACCCTGAAAAAATTTGGCAAGCTGATTGGCGCGCTGGTCGCAGAAGAAGGTGTCAATGAAAAAATGGCCGAATTCATCACCCCGATTGCCATTCTGGGCGATCAGATGACCAAGTTCACCACCGAACTGGGTTTCAAGGGCTTCCAGAACCCCGACGAGATGGGCGCTGCCGCTGTTGACTATTTGCGCGTCGCCGGGCATCTGGTGTTTGGCTACTTCTGGGCCCGCATGGCGCAGGTGGCTTTGCGCCAGATTGCCGCTGGCAGCACCGACCCGTTCTACACCGCCAAGCTGCAAACGGCGCGTTTTTACTTCGCCAAGCTGTTCCCCGAAACCTCGACGCTGATGCGTACCGCACGCACTGGCTGCAAGGTCCTGATGGATACCGATGCAGCCCTGGCCTGATTTTTTCACCCATTGATTACAGGAGACTTTGTATGAAAAATTGGACTCTAGCCCTTACTGGACGTGCGCTGCTAGCTACTGTTTTTGCGTCACTCAGCGCTGTTGCTGCGGCGCAGATGACACCCGTGGGTCAGTGGCACAGCAGCGATGAAAAAACCGGCGAGCTCAAGAGCCTGATCATCATCAGCGAAACCGGCGGTGTCTTGAACGGCCACGTTGACAAACTGCTGCGCAAGACCGCCGACCAGAAAGCGGTGTGCAAGGAGTGCACCGATGACCGCAAGGACAAGCCAATGCTGGGGCTGCAGATCATCCGCGGTGCCAAGAAGGTTGACGGCAAGGATGTCTGGGAAGGCGGCAAGATTCTGGACCCCGAAAACGGCAAGGAATACACCTTGCGCATGACCCCGATTGAAGACGGCAAAAAGCTCGAAGTGCGCGGCTCGATCCTCTTTGTCGGTCGAACCCAGACCTGGGTTCGTGTTCAGTAAGCCTGCCACCGTTCGCCCTGAGCTTGTCCAAGGGCGCATCAGAACGTATTCAAGGGCTTCGACAAGCTTAAGCCCGAACGGAGTAAAAACATGTCTCGATTCAATGTGAAAAAGGTCGCCGTCCTCGGCGCAGGGGTCATGGGGGCGCAAATTGCGGCGCACCTGGCCAATGTCAAAGTGCCGGTCATCCTGTTTGATTTGCCCGCCAAAGAGGGGCAAAAAAACGGCATCGTCAGCCGTGCGGTGGATGGCCTGAAAAAGCTCAAACCGTCGCCGCTGGGTGTTGCCGAGGATGCAGCGCTGATTGGCCAGGCCAACTACGAAGACCACCTGGAACTGCTCAAGGGTTGTGACCTGATCATCGAAGCGATTGCCGAGCGCATGGACTGGAAGCTTGACCTGTACAAGAAGATTGCGCCGTTCATCGCGCCGCATGCCATCGTGGCCTCCAACACCTCGGGCCTGTCGATCACCAAGCTCAGCGAAGCGCTGCCCGAAGAAATCAAGCCACGTTTTTGCGGCATCCATTTCTTCAACCCGCCGCGCTACATGCTGCTGGTGGAACTGATCAACACGCCGACCACCCAACCGCAAATCCTGGACGACCTCGAAGCCTTTGTCACCAGCACCCTGGGCAAAGGCGTGGTGCGCGCCAAAGACACGCCCAACTTCATTGCCAACCGCGTCGGTGTAGCTGGCATGCTGGCGACGATGAAAGAAGTGGAAAACTTCGACCTGAGTTACGACGTGGTCGATGATCTGACCGGCAAAAAACTCGGTCGGGCCAGTTCAGGCACCTTCCGCACCGCTGACGTGGTCGGGCTCGACACCCTGGCCCATGTGATCAAAACGCTGCAGGACACCTTGAGCCTGGAGACCGATCCGTTTTACGCCAGCTTTGCCACACCAGCCGTGCTCAAGACCCTGATTGAAATGGGCAACCTGGGCCAAAAGAGCAAGGCCGGTTTCTTCAAGAAGGCAGGTCGCGACATTTTGCGTTTTGATCTGGCCAGCAAAGACTATCTGCCGGGTGGTCAAAAGGCTGACGAGGTCTATGCCCGCATGCTGAAAAAGCCCGCTGCCGAGCGACTGCAACTGCTGCGCAACAGCGAGGGCGCACAGGGGCAGTTTTTGTGGGCGATTCTGCGCAACGCCTTCCACTACGCTGCGGTGCACCTGGCCGAAGTGGCCGACAACGCGCGTGATGTCGATTTCTGCATGCGCTGGGGCTTTGGCATGAAACAGGGCCCGTTTGAACTCTGGCAGGAAGCCGGCTGGTTGGCTGTAGCCAATATGGTGAAAGAAGACATTGATGCCGGTCGGGCGCTATGCCAGGCACCGCTGCCAGACTGGGTGTTCAAGGGACCGGTAGCCGATGCCGGTGGCGTGCATACGCCCGCAGGTTCCTGGAACCCAACGGCGGGTCAATTTGTGCCGCCTCGAACCCTGCCGGTTTATGAGCGCCAGTTTTTTCCTGAGAGTGTGCTCGGTTCCAATGCGCCTTCGGCAGCCACGGCTGGCAAAACCCTGCATGAAGACGCAGCCATCCGGCTGTGGACCCAAGACGATGACATCGTGATTGCCAGCATCAAGACCAAGATGCACGCCATCAGCCCCGGTGTGGTCGAAGGCTTGGTGCGGGCCGTGGATTTGGCCGAGGCCAGCTACAAGGGTGTGGTGATCTGGTCCAACGACGAGATGTTTTCTGCCGGAGCCGACCTGCAAGGCATGCTGCCAGCCTTCATGGCCGGTGGTGTCAAGGCCATTGACGGGGCCGAAGCCGAGATGCAGGAGGCGATGCTGAAAATTCGTTACGCCAATGTGCCGGTGGTGTCTGCCGTGCGCGGTCTGGCACTCGGTGGTGGCTGCGAGCTGGCGGTCTACTCGGCCAAACGGGTGGTCGCGATGGAGAGTTACATCGGCCTGGTTGAAGTCGGTGTCGGACTGGTCCCTGGGGCTGGCGGGCTTACCTACATTGCGCGGCGTGCTGCAGAAAACGCAGCATCTTCGACTGGCAAGGACTTGCTGCCGTTCCTCATCGAAGGCTTTACTGCCGCCGCCATGGCCAAGGTTGGCACCAGCGCCCTTGAGTCGCGCAAGCTTGGGTACTTGCTGGAAAGCGATGTGATCGTTGCGCACAAGGACGAACTGC
>DAOSLL010000519.1:0-3535 GCA_035368905.1 Rhodoferax sp. | reverse complement strand
CGGGCGCTACGGCTTGCGGCGCTGGTCAGATGCCGGACGTGGCACCGCCAGGGACTTCAGCATTGCTGGCAACAGTGTGGTCAGCTTGCGCCCGCTGGCTGACGGGCGGGTGCTGTTTGCCGCCACCGATGCCAGTTGGGGTTGGTTGCCTGGCCAGGCAGTGCCGGGCACCGGCGTGGATGGCGCAGATGGGGCGCGTGTTTTCAGCAGTGGCCTGACCGATTTTCGCGGTCGTCGCGCCGATTTTCGGGTTGCCCGGGACGGCAGTGCTTTCTCATATGGTTTTCGCAATGCGGCCGGGGCCACCCAGGCGGGCGCGTTTGATGTCGCCCGCGCCCAGTGGACTGGCAACCAGCCTGAGTGGACACCAGCCCAGGCCAGCGGCCGGGGCGTTTTGCTGGAAGACTGGTTTGAGAGCGCACAGCCCAGACTCAATGGCCGCTTGCTGGCGCTGACTGACAACGAGCTGGCCATGTCGGCAGCCGTCGCCACCGACAGTTCCGGCTTTGCGTTGGGCACCAGTGCCTACCTGCGTTATTACCGTGCAGACGGCAGCGAGCAGTGGCGCATGGCAGTGCCCGCGACCACCTGGCAGGTCAATGTCTCGGGCGACGGGCGCTGGGTCATGGCGGCTTTTGCCGACGGGACGCTGCGCTGGTACCGCAGCCGCGATGGACTGGAAATGCTGGCCTTGCTGCTGCACGCCGATGCCCGGCGCTGGGTGGCCTGGACTGCGCCCGGCTACTACAGCGCCAGTCCGGGCGGTGAAGACCTGTTTGGCTGGCAATTGGACCGGGGGCTGACGCGAGCCGCTGATTTTTTTCCTGGTTCGCGCTTTCGCGTGCGCTATTTCCGCCCGGAACTGATCGCCCAGGTGTTGGCCAGTGCCGACTTCGAGACGCTGCAGCAATCGGCAGCAGCCCGACCGGCTGGTTCTGCGGCGCCCGCGCCGACCGCGCCAGGTGCCGGCATTGAGCAGCAAACCCCACCGGTCATCACGCTGCTGGCACCACTGGATGGCGATGGTTTTAGCCAAACCGAAGTTACCCTGCGCATCAACATGAGCAGCCCGGCGGGTGCACCGCCAACCAGGCTGCGGGCGCGGCTCAATGGCAGCCTGTATGAATTGCCGGGCGCTGGTGCCCTGGCCGACACGGCACAGCGCAATCCGGCCACAGACCCGACGCAGCCGCAGGAATTGCGCTACGAGCAGCGCATCCGCCTGCCTGCCTCGGATGCCGAACTGATGCTGTTTGCCGAAAACCGCAATGGCTATTCAACGCCGGCTGTGCTGCGGCTGCGCTGGAATGGGGCCAGCCGCAGCGAAGGCACAGCACCAGCGCCAGCCGTTGCACCCATGTCGGCGGCTACGGTCATGCCAGCGGCTGCGGCCATGCCAGATGCCGCTGACTTGCGGCCGGTGCTTTACGTGCTGGCCGTCGGTGTCAGCAAATACCAGAACAAGAACATCCAGCTTGACTTTGCAGCCAAGGATGCCGCCGACTTTGCCAACATCTTCAAGTTGCAGGAAAAACTGCTTTACCGCAAGGTAGAGGTGAAATTGCTGACCGATGCCACAGCCCGGCGTGACGATATTCTCGACGGGCTGGAGTGGATCAGGCGGATGATGACAGCGCGCGATGTTGGCGTGGTTTTTTTGGCCGGTCATGGTGTCAATGACAACGACGGCGTTTACTACTACCTGCCGCAGGACACCGAGGTCGATAAGCTCAAGCGCAGCGCCGTCATCTTTACCGAGATCAAGAACACCCTGGCGGCATTGCCGGGCAAGGCGCTGTTTTTCATCGACACCTGCCATTCTGGCAATGTGCTCGGCACTGGCAGGCGATCCATCGGCAAGGACCTGACCGCCGTGGTCAATGAGCTCTCCAGTGCCGAAAACGGTGTGATTGTTTTTGCCGCAGCCACCGGTCGGCAAGAGGCGCAGGAGTCATCCGAGTGGGGCAACGGTGCCTTCACGCGCGCGGTGATTGAGGGCATGAGTGGCAAAGCCGACTTGGCGCGCAGCGGTCGCATCACGCACCAGATGCTCAGCCTCTACGTTTCGGAGCGTGTCAAGGTGATGACCCAGGGTGCCCAATCACCCACCACCATCGTGCCGCAAGGTATCGCTGATTTCCCGGTGGCCGTTTCCACTTCACGGTAATTTTCCCCGGCATCTGGCAAGCCATGCAGATCGATGAGGCCGCCGCAATACGACTGATCTGCTGACCGCACTGACTGCCGGAGTCATCTGAAAAATTTCAAAAGAAATTGACCGCCAGCCCTTGTGGAATATGCGCTGATAGCTATTGTTTTTGATTGTTTGCAGAGTGCTGGCAGGTGCTATCGGGGTCTGAGTCCAATTGCATCTGGACACGGTGCTTGTGCCAAACGGGCGGTGACGCAGCATCGACCCGGCCGCGCAATCACGGCATCGGTGGCACCTTGATATCGGATGAGATCTGGCGCCAACCTGGACTGATTTCTTTGGGGTAGCAGGCGGCAACTGCATTTGCGGCATGGACCCATGCTTACACCAGCTTCAGAAACTCCTGCAACGGCAGCGGTCGGCTAAACAGATAGCCCTGATAGGCATGGCAACCCAGCCGGTCAAGAAAGTCCCGCTGGGTTTCGAGTTCGACCCCCTCGGCGATCACCGACAGGCCCATGCTTTGGGCCAGCGCTATGACCATTTTGGCAATCGCCGCATCGTTCGGGTCGGTCAGGATGTTTTTGACAAAGCCCTGGTCGATCTTGAGCTGGTCCAGCGGCAGACGCTTCAAGTAAGACAGCGACGAGAAACCGGTGCCAAAGTCGTCCAGCGAGAAGCTCACGCCAATATCCTTCAGGGCGGTCATTTTGACAATGATGTCCTCGACATCGCTGACCAGCATGCTCTCGGTCAACTCCAGTTTGAGCCGCTGCGGCCGGGCACCGGTGTGGTCCAGGATTGACCTCACCTGGTCAACAAAGTCCGGCAGCCTGAATTGGCGGGCACTGACGTTGACCGAGATGCTCAGGTGTGTCAGCTTGTCTTGAACCGCCCACAGCGCCAGTTGCACGCAGGCGGTTTCCAGCACCCAGTGACCCAGTGGCAGGATCAGGCCGGACTGTTCGGCCAACGGGATGAATTCGGCTGGCGACACCATGCTGCGTTCGGGGTGTTGCCAGCGCAGCAGCACTTCTGCCCCGGTCAAACCGGCCTGGTTGTCCATCTGTGCCTGGTAGAACAAGACAAACTGCGACTGCAAGATGGCGTTGCGCAAGTCCGCTTCCAGGGATGCCCGTGCCGCCACCACGGACTGCATTTCGGGATCAAAAAAGCACAGGGTGTTGCGGCCCGCCGCCTTGGCCTGGTACATCGCCAGGTCAGCACGTTTGAGCAAATCGTCGGTGTTTTCCTGGTGCCCGGAAAACAGGGTGATGCCAATACTCGGTGTGCTGTGGTGGGCAAAGCCAGCCAGGTGATAGCTCTGGTTCATGCTGGAGAGCACTTTTTCACCGACCACACGGGCCTGTTCTGCCGCCTCGC
>DAOSLL010000518.1:0-3536 GCA_035368905.1 Rhodoferax sp. | reverse complement strand
CTTTGAGCAGCGCAACACCACCCAGAGCGGCAAGGCGATGGTGGTGGCGATGAGCGGCTGATGCTCGCGTCTGCGAAGCTGGCAGCGCGGCCAGCTCGAATGACTTCACCAGGGAAGCACCTTGCCATCGAAGTTGAAAAATTTCCCGGTGTCAGCCAGTGTCAATTTGTCAAACAAACGCTGCTGCCCGTCAACACATTGCGCCACGGTGATTGGCGCATTTGAGCCACCCATGCGCGTCTTGACCCACCCCGGATGCAGCGCCACCGCGATCACCCCACGCGATTTCAGATCATTTGCGACGCTCCTGGCAACCATGTTCAGTGCCACCTTGGAGATGCGGTAGGCGTAATAGCCGCCCGAACCGTTGTCGCCGATTGATCCCATCAGGCTCGATTGGAAAGCGATCAGCTTCCACTGCGAACAGGTCAGGTTCTCGGCCAAACTTTCCGCCAGCTTCAGCGGTGCAAGTGAGTTGATGCGGACAAGCTGCAGCACCTCTTCAACATCAACAGACCCAAACGCCACGTCCCGGTTGCCCATGCCCCCGGCGTTGGCAAGCAACAGGTCAATCGGTGTCTCACCCAGAGCCTGCTTCAACAGTGCCGGGGCATCTGGACTGGCGGCGTCGTACGGCAGCACCTTCAAGTTGCCGCCACTTGCCTGCGACAGTGCGGCAAGCTCGGTGGCTTCTGACGGCGACCGGGCCGTGGCAAACACGCGGATGCCGCGCGCTGAAAATACCTTTGCGTGTTCAAGACCAATGCCGCGATTGGCTCCCGTGATCAGCACTGTCTTCATTTGATTTTGTCCATAAGGTGAAAAATAGGCTCAGATGGTAGCCAAATGGCCTGGGACATCTGGCGTGCCGGATTTGAACCTAAGTTCCTAATTTCCTAAGTTCCTAAGTTCCTACTTCCTACGCCGGACGAGCCGCAATCGATGAGCCTCCGTCCCGGGGGCGCGACTCTTGCACAAACAGTCGGTGCCTATCTGAATTTGTAGGAGTCGCGCCCTCGCGACGAATGACTTTGAATGTTTGAATTCTTCGCATGATGTGCAAAGACTTGACTTGTCAGAGACTAAGTTGGACGCGCCCGAGCGGGCCGCTGGCGGCGCGGCTGTCACCTTGCTGCCCCTGCCGCTTGTCAAACCACGTTCAATTGCCCCATCATCCCGGCGTTTTCGTGCTCCAGGATGTGGCAGTGGTACATGCGTGGCCCCTTGAAATGCTGCACCAGCTTGAGACGCACCGTCTCGCCAGACTTCAGGTTGACGGTGTCGCGCCAGGCCCGGTAGGCTGCGGGGGTGATTTTGCCCGCCAGTTCGGACTCGACCACCTGAAACTGGGTGCCGTGGATGTGAAACGGGTGGTCCATGTCGGATTCGTTCGCGACTTCCCACAGTTCCACCTCGCCGACGCGGCTGACCAGATCGAACCGGCCCATGTCAAACTGCTTGCCGTTGACCAGAAACGCCATGCTGTGAACACCACCGGCCATGCTCATTTTTTCAGAGAACACCACGCGCTTTTTGGCCTGCACTGGCCCCGGGTCGGCGATGGCGCGCAATTTGGCCGGGAGTGCTGCCAACGCCTGCCCGCTGCGCGCTGCAAAGTCCACTTGCAGCAGGCTCACTGGTTGGTCCGGCGGCGCATCGCCCATCTTGCCGCGTGCGTAGGTGTCGGCAACCAAGGCCACACGCATTGCCTTGGCGGGTGCGTCAACGATCAGTTCGATGCGTTGCGCCGGGGCCAGCAGCAGCTCGGTCAGGCCGCTTACCGGCTGTTCCAGCAGACCACCATCGGTGCCCACCAGGGTCAGCGTGGCACCCGGCAGGCGCAGGCGCAGGTAGCGGGCGCTGTTGGCGTTCCAGATGCGCCAGCGCTCGCGGCCACCCGCGTCAAAGGCCAGCAGCGGCTGGCGCTGGCCGTTTACCAGCGCAAACTGGCCTTCGCGACCGTCCATCTCGTCATTGGCATCGCTTGGGGCAATGCGGCCATCGGCGCTGAGCTTGAGGTCTGAGCACACCAGCAGGCGCTCGGGCAAGTGGCGCAGCGGGTCGTCCTTGGCACGCACGATGAAAGTGCCTGCCAGCCCACGGTACACCTGCTCGGCGGTAAAGCCATGCGGGTGCGGGTGATACCAGTAAGTGCCCGCGCAACCCTTGGGCAGGGTGAACTTGTAGATGCGCTGCGCGCCGGGGGCCACCGCGTCTTGCGGGTTGCCGTCTTGCTCGCTGGGCACCGGCAGGCCATGCCAGTGGATCGTGCTGGGCTGAGGCAGGCGGTTGATGAACAGGATTTCGACCGTGTCACCTTCAAACACCTCGATCAGCGGGCCCGGCAGGCTGGCGTTGTAAGCCCACAGCTCGGTCGGGCCAGCGGCAATCAGGGGCAGGGTGACCGGTGCGGCGGTCAGGGTGGCTTGAAACACGCCAGGTGCCTTGCTGGTGTTGGCCAGTTTGACCAGCGTGGCCAGCGGTGCGCCCGCAGGCAGCGCGCTCACGGGTGCCAACGCTGTGGCGGCCTGGGTGGCCTTGGCAGAGGTGGCCATGCCGTGTTGGCTGTGATCCATGCCGCCGATGGCTTGGGCCCAGCTTTGCTTCAAGCCCAGCAAGGGCAGGCTGGCCAGGGTTGTGAGGAAGGTTCGTTTTTGCATGATGTTCTGCCTGTTGCTTTGAATAAGTGCGAAATATGCCTGTAGCCCTTGCTGTATATGCGCAGGCAGCTATTTGTTATATAGCATGCTGGGTCGCACCGGCAGCAGGCGGCAAGAATTGAATGCCCGGCGCAATGCCAGGCTGTTAACCCATTGACCCGCTCAGACAAGGCCAGCGTGAGCGGGTTTGGGCGGTACTGGATGGCAGAGTGCATTTTGGCGCGCTTGACCGGCTGCGAGCTGTGCCAAGTCGCTGTGTTGCCGCAGCTTGCCCGTTGGTCAGGCGATGGGTGGTTTGAGCCCTGGGGGCGTTATCACGCTGGCAAAGAGGCTGGCGATTGCTGTCGGCAGGGTGGCCAAAGCCGTGACTTCAGGCACTGGCAGCAGGTCGCAGGTGGCCACGCTCAGGTGGCAAAGCCCGCAGGCATCACAAGCGGCGCTGGTGTTGCTGCGCGTGGGGGTGTGGTCCTGATCGGCTGCGGTAGTGGACTGGGCTGCGTGCTCTGGACAATTTGCTGGCAGCGGCCGTGTTTGGGCATAAAAAATGCCTGTAGCCCTTGTGCTGTAGGTGCTGGCAGCTACTGTTTTTGATGTGACCGAGGGCCACTCATGGTCGGCCAACATGGCGCTTGCGGTCCAGCCACGCAAGGGCAGCAGGGCGATCAAGATCATGACAAGCAGTAAACGCATTGGTTTAGGAGGCCAGCGGGCCTGGCAAAGTTCCGCGCCAAACGGTCAAGGCATCAAAGTTTCCCAGCGCAAAATCCCGCGCTATGGCTTGCCGGCAGGGCAAACAGGCGTTGCCGGGATGGCTGAAATTGGGCGGGTGATGCCCGAAGCCACCTCAGCGAGCGCGGCTAGCATTCAAAAGCGACT
>DAOSLL010000517.1:0-3537 GCA_035368905.1 Rhodoferax sp. | reverse complement strand
AGGCATGCTCACCAAGGTGCAAGGCCTGGACCGCTTTATTGTCGAACTGCAGGAGATGGCCAGCGACGTGGCGCGCATTGCCCAGCAGACCAATCTGCTGGCACTCAATGCTGCCATTGAAGCAGCGCGCGCCGGTGACCTCGGGCGCGGCTTTGCGGTGGTGGCCAAAGAGTTCCGCATGCTGTCCAACCAGTCTGGCGAAACCGGTCGGCGCATTGCCGAAAAGGTCAAGATCATCAGCGCAGCCATTGTCGATACCTGCACCGTGGTGCGTGAATCGGTGGCGGCCGAGGACAGCTCGATGGAAGCGGCGCACGCCACGGTTGACCGGGTATTGACCGACTTCAAGGGCATCACCGAGGCTTTTCAGAACTCCAGCAACCTGCTGCAGGTCGAGAGTGTCAGCATCCAGTCCGAAGTCAACAACGCGCTGGTTCAGTTGCAGTTTCAGGACCGGGTCAGCCAGATCATGAACCAGGTGATCAAGAACATGGAGCTGTTGCCAGGCGTGTTTGAGCAGCAGCACGCTGCCTACCTGCAAACCAAAACCTTGCAGCCGCCCAACCCGCAAGAGATGCTCGGCGAGCTGAAAAAGACCTACGTCATGGCCGATCAGCATGTGATCCACGACGGCGGCACGGTTGAGCAACGCAACACCACCGATATCAGTTTTTTCTAGAGGAATAGCCATGGCCAAGACCATCATGATCGTTGACGACTCTGCATCCATGCGACGGGTTGTCGGCATTGCCCTCAAGGGCGCGGGATACGACGTGCTTGAAGGCTGCGACGGCAAGGACGCGCTCGGCAAGCTCAAGGGGCAAAAGGTGCACATGATCATCAGCGATGTCAACATGCCGGTGATGGACGGCATCGCCTTTTTGAAAGCGGTCAAGCAGATGCCGACCTACAAATTCACCCCGGTCATCATGCTGACGACCGAGTCGGCCGAAGAGAAAAAGCGTGAAGGCCAGGCAGCCGGTGCACGCGCCTGGGTTGTCAAACCGTTTCAGCCCGAACAACTCGTGAGCGCCGTGCAGCGGCTGTGCCTGCCATGATCCTAGATTCCTCCGTTGACCGCTTGTTTCCACCTGTAAGTCCTTATGAGCATTTACTTTTTTAGCTTCGATGGAGTTCACCCGTTGAGTGACGGCGCTACGCGCCCGATTGAACCACTGGCAACGCGCCTGGGGGCGTTGCTCCTCCTAGCGGGCAGTAGCCCGCGTCGTCGTCGCGCCTACCCAGACGCGCTGCCAGCGGCCCACTCGGGCGCGTCCAACCGAGGAATCTAGGATGAACGAATCAAACGTGCTGCGCATTGAAGGCGAGCTGACCATTTTTCGCGCCATGGAACTCAAGCCCGCCATGCTACCGGTGCCGCCCCTGACCGAAATTGACCTCTCGGGCGTGACCGATCTCGACACCGCCGGTGTGCAACTGCTGATGCTGGCCAAAAAAACCGCACAGGCTGAGCAGCGCGAGCTGCGGCTGACCGGCCACAGCCCGGCGGTGCTCGAAGTGTTTGAGCTGCTCAACGTGGCGGCCTATTTTGGTGATCACCTGGTGATGGACTCGCGCCTTTCCACCGGTGCTGCAAGGAGCTGACATGGATCTTGACGACGCACTGGAGACGTTCATTGTTGAATGCCGTGAACTGCTTGAAGACATGGAAACCGCCTTGCTGGCGGTGGAAGATGCCGACGATAAAAAAGAGATGATCAACGCGGTGTTTCGTGCCGCGCACACCATCAAGGGCTCGTCAGGCCTGTTCAGCATGGACCATATTGTGGCTTTTACCCATGTGGTCGAAAGCCTGCTGGACCGCATGCGCGCAGGCAAGCTCGAAATGTCAGACGGGCTAGTGGTGCTGCTGCTGGCCTGCTGCGACCACATGGGCGCGCTGGTCGAGGGTGTGGCGGCGGGCGAACATGCCGGCTCAGCCGAACTGTTGCAGCAAGGCCTGCCGCTGGTGGCCCAGTTGCGCGCCTATTTGGACGCTCCCAAGACAGAAGCACTGCAGGCCAAATCGACCCTGTATGTGCCTGCTGCCGATACCGAAAAGGTGCAGCGCATCGATGGCGAAGGGGTCAACGCTGACCACTGGCATATTTCGGTGCGTTTTGGCCCGGATGTGCTGCGCAACGGCATGGACCCGCTGTCGTTCATCCGCTACCTGGGCACCTTGGGCAAGATCATCGGTATTGCCACCCTGACCGATGCCCTGCCCAATGCCGAGCAAATGGACCCCGAAATCTGTTACCTGGGCTTTGAGATCGCGTTTCAGAGCAAGGCCGACAAGGCGGCGATTGAAAAGGTGTTTGAGTTTGTCCGCGACGACAGCCGCCTGCTGATCCTGCCGCCGCACAGCCTGATTTCTGAATACGTCAGCCTGATCGGCCAACAACAAGGCGAACTCAGCCGCCTGGGCGACATGCTGGTGCAATGTGGCAGCTTGAGCCAGCAAGAACTTGACATTGCGCTGAACTCGCAGGTTGACCATCCGACCACCCCGATTGGCACCATTCTGGTTCAGCAGGGCTCGGTGCAACCCGAAGTGGTCGAAGCCGCGCTGACCAAGCAAAAGCAGGTCAAGGAAACCGGTGTCGCCGAGAGCCGCAGCATCCGCGTTGATGCCGACAAGCTCGACCAACTCATCAACCTGGTGGGCGAACTCATCATTGCCGGCGCCAGCGTCAACATGATTGCGCACCGCGCCAAGGTCATCGAGCTGACCGAATCCACCTCCAAACTCGCCACCCTGGTCGAAGAGGTGCGTGACAGTGCGCTGCAACTGCGCATGGTGCGCATTGGTGCCACCTTCAGCCGCTTTCAACGTGTGGTGCACGACGTGTCGCGTGACCTGGGCAAAGACATCATGCTGGTGATCGACGGCGAAGAGACCGAACTCGACAAAACCGTGGTCGAAAAAATTGGCGACCCGCTGATGCACCTGGTGCGCAATTCGATGGACCATGGCATTGAGTCGGCAGATGTTCGTGCCGCACGCGGCAAACCGGCGCAGGGCACGCTCAAGCTCAACGCTTACCACGACTCGGGGGCCATCGTGATCACCGTTGAAGACGACGGCGGTGGCCTCAAGCGCGAGCGCATTCTGGCCAAGGCATTGGAGCGTGGCCTGATTGAGCCGGGTCAGCACCTGAGCGATACCGATGTTTATGGGCTGGTGTTCGAGCCCGGTTTTTCTACCGCCGAAAAGGTCACTAACCTGTCTGGCCGTGGTGTCGGGCTCGATGTGGTCAAGCGCAACATTACTGCCCTGCGTGGCACCGTTAGCATCAACAGCGAAGAAGGTGTCGGCACCATCGTCACCGTGCGGCTGCCGCTCACCCTGGCCATCATTGACGGTTTTCTGGTCGGGGTCGGCAAATCGGTCTATGCCATTCCGCTGGACATGATCGAAGAGTGCGTGGCCTATTCGGCCGAGCCGGGTCACGACTACACCAACCTGCGTGGCGAAGTGCTGCCAGTAACCATCCCCCGGCAAAGCCGGGGGCTTTAAGAATTGTGAGCCGCTAA
>DAOSLL010000516.1:0-3547 GCA_035368905.1 Rhodoferax sp. | reverse complement strand
CTGAACACCCGTACCGCTTCGCTACATGCCGCAAGCGGCATAAAACAGCCGTTCCGGGGTTGTAAGCCCAAACCCTCGGAATTTCCCGCTGACCTAAATCAGTCTGTCGCCTCCCAATCAATCCCCGCCAAAACAGCTTCCAAATCAATCGGATTGCGCTTGTCTCTGAAAGCATAGTGCCCCAGGAAATGCAGGTGCTGCCACGCCGCAGGTGAGATTCGCCTGAGTAAGTCCAGCGCCTTTTCATTGCCGACTGCCAGATGCCGGCCAAGTAGCCCTGACAGCAGCATCGAGTTGTAGGCAATCACCACATTGGCGATCAGTCGGCCACACTGGTTGCTGATCTCCACTTCCAGGTCCGTACGCCCGGTCAGTTCCTTCTTTCCGTTGACCTGGGCGATGGTGGAGCGCAGCTGGTGGTAGGACTCAATGCGGTTTTCCGAGCGATGGACATCACGCTGCAATTGAGGGTCGCGCAAGTAGCGCAGCGTGTAGATCGTTCGGATCAGCTTGTCATACTCGAAGAGCGCCTTACGCGTGCGGTGGTGTCCAGACAATGTGCAAATCTTGCGTACCAGCACGCTTTGGCTCATTTCCTTGAGTCCCAGGGTGGCAGCGATGTGATCCAAATTAGATTTTTCAGCGGCAATCAAATGACGGTCAATCTGTCCAACCGGTTGAATCAGGAAATCAGCATAACCCTCCTGGTCAGGGCCACGGTAGAGGTGCTTCAATTGGGCATGCAAATTGGTAAAACGTGGCGCCAGGTTCATACCAAACCAGTGCAGGATGGCAAAGTTCGCCATGTTGATGCTGTGCATGTCGCCTGTGATTGTGGTCGGCTTGATGTCGGAGGTATTGTTGTAGCAGATGTCAAACACCCAGTAGCTCTCATGCTGGTTGGCGCCCAGCATCTGGGTTTGCAGAGCAACATGATTGGCCAGCAAGGTATAGGCGACAACGCCACGGTCTTTGCCAAAATATTTGCGTGAGTGCCGTGCCTTGAGTGTCGGGGAGACAGCGGCAAATTTCTGCCCGTCCACACTGCCATACAGAACATCCATGTCGATGGAGTAATACGGGAAGATGGGCAGACTGGCGATGAAGTTGCTGAGGATGTCGCTCGCCTCAATCAGCGTGGCCGGCCGCAGGTGCTGCTGGTGTGTGGCTTCCAGCACGTGGTAAGGGATGTCGCAAGTCTCAGCCATTTTGAAGTTGCCATGGTTCATGGCCTGGGCAATGATCACGGCCATCAGGCTGTCAGCGTCGGCGACTTTCTTGGCGTAGCGTGGCTGCAAGGGCGTCATGGCCGAGAGAAAGTTGCACCGTTCGTTCACAAACCGGAAGACGTCGGCAACGTCACGCGGCTGAAGCTTTCCGTAGAAGCCTTGCTGCAATTGTTTATCCTTGTCGGCCTTGGGTCGGTGCCACGTCAACGTTTGTTTTACTGGGTCAAACTCCAGGTGCGTGAGCTTGCCGCTGCGCAGCTCAGAATCGAACGCCCGCCACTGCTCGTCCAGTTCGACGAACAAGGCATCAAGTGTTTGGTCGGCAGGCTCACGCAACCAAGGGATATTCAGTGCCTTGAGGGCGTCGGCTTTGGCCTCCATGGACACCAGGTCATCGGCAAAACGCCGGTGCTGCACACTGTCGTCCAGGTAAATGTCCCCAGCGTCGAGGCGCTTGCGCAGTTGCCTGTACACCCAAAACTCGTAGCGGTCGGCGCGCAGACCAACGGGCTTGCCCTCCTCGTCAAAGCTGAGCAAGAAATTGCGCAACCGGGTGGGTATCGTGCGCTGCGGAATGTCCTCCAACGGCTGCGTGGCAAGCCGCTTGTGGCCGGCAAAGACCTCGTTCATCCATTGCAAGGCCGCCAGCCAGACCTTGCCACTGGCACTACTGCTTGCGAAATCCAGGGCCGTGGCAAGGGGGCGTAGATTTTTCGT
Source organism: Rhodoferax sp. (assembly GCA_035368905.1). Lineage (GTDB taxonomy): Bacteria > Pseudomonadota > Gammaproteobacteria > Burkholderiales > Burkholderiaceae_C > Rhodoferax. Next base: position 1,601 of record DAOSLL010000516.1, on the reverse strand, counting down.
GCAAAGCCCACTCTGCTTGTCCACCGCTTGCCAACGCAAATCCATCTGACTGACAGGAGTCTCCGTCAGGAGCTTGCCAGTCGAGCGCAGCTTCTCCTCGGGCATGATGCGAAAGGCCTTGCCGCGCACCGTGCCGAAAGGGGTCATGTCAGTGAGCGAGTCATCCACATACAGTAGGAGAAGTTCACCCACCCGTGGCGTAGCTTGCTGGCGTTCGTTGTGTATTTTGGCCGCCTGCTGTGTGGCAACCGCCTTGGTGTCGTCTTCAAGATGACGGGCCTGGTAAGCAAAGGCTTCCACGATGTTGTCGGTGAGTTGCCGGTAGCGCTGCCAGGCGTAGCACAGCAAATAGAGGTTGGTCTGGCCGGGCTTGAATCGCCGTAAATCGTAGATCGTGTAAAAGTTGGCCAGACTGGCGTAGTAGGCGATGTTGAGCTGCGAGATATCAAGGCTTGGCAGCAGGGTTTTGGCGATCGTGTACAGGGGCGCCAGGGTGAGTCGCTTTTGGCGCTCCAAGCCCATCTGGCGATAGCGAAAGCTCTTGGCGTCCTGCTTGAGCGCGGCTAAATCGGACAAAGTGTTATCACCCATCAGCAACTCTTGCAGCGCGGCGCGCGTGGCATCGGTCAGTGCCGATTCGACCAGTTGTTCCAGGCGATCGCGCTCAGCAGTTAGTGCATTTGTGATTAATTCTTGTAGCGTGGAGTAGCCTGGTCGCACGATGTGCTGGCTAACCAGAAACACCATCAGTTCCGCCAGCAAAAAAGTCGGTGCTACGTCTGTCCTAGCCAGCAGCGTTGCCTTTTCAAGTAGCGAAGGCAGATCAGCTTCAGAGCACAGTCGATAGCCAAACAGGTTGGAGATGTCGTCACGCTGTGCGTAATATTGCCGTTTGCTTAGCGGCTTGGAGGTTGATGTCAATTCCTTTCCTGGGAAATACCGCTGAAGTAAGAAACCGATGTCGTTTGGTGATGCATCAGCCAGAGAAAAATGGAAAAACGCCTGCTTGGCTTTGAAATATCCAATTTGCAGTAGACAGTAGATCTGTTCTTCAAAACCCTTGCGCCGCAAGGCCAGGGTGCGCTCGGCATCAGTCATGGCGAGAAATTCGACACGCTGGAAATCATCGAAATCTGGAAGGCCGTAGAGTGCAACTTTCTCAGCATCTGAGAGTATCGTCAGACGCTTACCGGGGTTATTACGCATTTTGTAAACCGGTTAGGTCTCGTGTGCACCGGGCCACGCGATACGGGCCAACGTTTCGATCAACGTGGTACGTTTAACGCCGAAGTTGCGGCACACGGCGGCCTTTGACATGCCACCGTCCAACGCGGCGACGATGGCATCCAGCTTCTCACCTGTAATTGCTTGGGGCCGCCCGCCTATACGGCCGCGCCGTTTGGCAGCACCTAGACCAGCAATAACCCGTTCCTGAATCAAGGCCCGTTCGTACTGAGCCAGTGCACCGAAGACATGAAACAGCAGTTCGCCCGACGCCGTAGTGGTGTCCATGCCTTCCGTCAGCGACCGAAAGGCAACATGCTTTTCCTTCAACGCGGTCACGATTGAGAGCAGATGCGACAGCGAACGGCCAAGTCGAT